>NZ_BCQU01000022.1:0-81987 GCF_001552235.1 Actinomadura rubrobrunea NBRC 15275
GTCCCGGGCGCCGCGGCCGCCGGGGACGGCGGCCCGCCGGTCCGCGCCGCGGCCCGCCTCCAGGAGGGATCATGAACGTCCGCAGGCCGCCCGACGAGCGCACGGCCGCCGAGGTGATGAGCACCGACCTGCTCACCGTCACCGCCGACGAGTCCGTGCTGATGGCATGGGAGCTGATGTGCCGGGCGCGCGTCCACCACCTGCCGGTCCTCGACGGCACCGGGCACTGCCTGGGCGTCCTGGACTCCGCGTCGCTCACCGCCGCCTGGGAGCCGTCCGGTCCGTTGCGCGCCCGCCGGTCCGTCGCCGCGCTGCTGCCGCGCCGCGGCCCCGCGTGCGTGCGGCCGGACGCCACGCTCGCGCGGACCGCGGCCGCCATGCTCGCGGCCGAACGCGACCACGTCATCGTGACGGGCGAGCGCGGCGACCTCATCGGCCTGATCACAGCCCGCGACCTGATCGCGGCCTTGGCCGGCGTCGCCGGACGCGACCGCTCCCGCACGTCGAGCATGCCGTCGATGTTCCGGATCGAACCGGTGCTTCCCGAGCACGCCCCCGACGGGGACGCCGTCCCGGGCAGCGCGGTCTCCCCGGACTGACGCGATCTCCACCTCGCCGGGGCGCCGTCGGGCGGAGGCGGCGGTTTGGGGCGGCGGGTGTCCGGGCAGACGGATGAAGCGCCGACACGTTGGGTGACGAGCCCGTCGCTTTGCGCCCCGGACCGTCGCGTCAGAGGACGCCGTGCTCGCGCAGCGGCCCCACCTGCAGTCCCAGGTCGGCGCAGCGGGCCACGAGGCCGGGCAGGGCGCCGAGCGCCGCCCGCCAGGACCCCGGAGCGGAGGTGCAGTCGGAGTCGTGAAGCAGGACGGTGGCCCCGCCGTGGAGGCCGGGGGCGAGCGCGGCGAGGACCGACGCGGGCGTCGCCGTGGAGACCCAGTCCTTCCCCCACGCGGTCCACAGCACCGGTCGGAGCCCGTGACGGCGGGCCCCTGCCAGCGCCTCGGCGCTCAGCACACCGTAGGGAGGGCGGTACCAGAGCGGTTCGGTCCCGGTGACGGCGGCGACCAGGTCGACGGTGCGGCCGAGCTCCGCCGTCACCCTGCCGGGGCGGGTCAGCAGAGAGTTGCGGTGGTGCCAGCCGTGCACCGCGATCTCGTGCCCCTCGGCGACGATCCGGCGGCCGAGCTCGGGCCGCCGCCGGAGCATGTCGCCGAGCACGAAGAAGGTGGCCCGGCAGCCGAGCCGCCGCAGCTCGTCGAGGAAGAGCGGGGTCGACCGGGGGTCCGGTCCGTCGTCGAAGGTCAGGGCGACGTGCCCGGCGCGGCCGACGCCCGCCAGCGCGGGCAGGCGGCGGCGCACGGCGGGCAGCCAGGACGCGGCGGGCCCGGCGTGCAGCAGGGCCAGGCCGGTGATGGCGAAGGTCAGCGCGGCGCGGGCCATTCACCCCAGTCTGCGGGACGCCGGACCGTGACGCCAGCGCGACACAGGGTGTTGATCGTCAGCGCGAGCATGGGCGCCGGGCACGACGGCGCCGCCGCCGAGCTGGCCCGGCGGCTCGCGGCGGCGGGCGCCGCCGCGGAGGTGGTGGACCTGCTGGAGCTGCTGCCGCTGGGCGTGGGCGGCGCCCTGCGCCGGTGGTACGGCTGGATGATGCGGTCGGCGCCGTGGGTCTACGCGCTGATCTACCGGGTGTTCTTCGCTCCCCCGCCGCCGTCCGGCGCGGGCGGCGGCGCCCCGACCGGACCGGCCGCGGCCCGCGACGGCCGCGACAACCGCGCTTGGGACTCGCCGCTCACCGTTCTGGCCGCCGCGCGCCTGCGGCGGCTGGTGCGGCGCCGCCGCCCCGACGAGGTGGTCACCGTCTTCCACGTGGCCGCGCAGGCCGCCGGACGGCTGCGCGAGCGCGGCCGGCTGGACGTGCCGTGCACCGTGCTGCTGACGGACTTCGCCGTGCATCGGATGTGGCTGCACCCGGGCAACGACCGCTACCTGTGCCCGTCCCGGGCCGCCGCGCGACGCGTGACCGCGCTGACCGGGCGGCCTGCGGCCTGCTGCGCCCCTCTCACCGACCCGGCGTTCGCCCGTCGGGCCGGGCGAGGGCCGGCGGCGGCCGGGAACGGGGCGGGCGCCGCGCGCGCCCTGTCGGGCCTGCGGCCGGAGGACCGGCCGGTGCTGGTGTCGGCCGGCTCGTGGGGCGTCGGCGAGGTGGCCGAAACCGCCCGAGTCCTGGCGCGCTCGGGGCGGTACGTCCCCGTCGTCCTGTGCGGCCGCAACGAGCGGCTGCGCCGCGGCCTTGCCGATCTGCGGCCCGGCCTGGCGCTGGGCTGGCGCGACGATCTGCCCGCGCTGATGGCCGCCGCCTACGCCCTGGTCGACAACGCCGCCGGGCTGACCTGCCGGGAGGCGTTCGCGGCCGGACTGCCGGTGATCTCCTACCGGCCGATCCCCGGCCACGGCCGCGACGGCGCGGTCGCCATGGTGCGCGACGGGTTGAGCGTCCTCGCCGACGGCCCGGCGGACCTGCTGGCCGCCTTGGACCGTCTGGCCGACCCCGAAGAGCGCGCCCGCCTGGTGTCCGCCGGCGCGGCCCTGTTCGCGGAGCCGTCCGCCGAGGCGCTGCTGCTGGGCGGTGCACGGCCCGGGGCGCGGGACGGCCTTCAGTCGCAGTCCCTGCCCTCGGCGTGGTCGCGCAGCGGCCGGGACTGGGTCAGGCGGACGCTGCCGTAGAGGATCATGCCGATCCCCAGCAGCTCCAGGACCACCCACCCGCCCAGGCGGATCGACTCGCCGAACAGGCCGACCCCGTAGGCGATGCTGGCGACCGGGTCGGAGACGTTGAGCGCCGGCTGCACGGCGACCAGGGAGCCGCTGCGCAGGGCGTCCTGCAGCAGCACCAGGCTCGCCAGCCCGGCCGCGACCATGGCGTACAGGGCCCACGAGGTCAGCACGGCGGTCGCCCCGCGGGAGATGGCGCCGGTGGCCTCCTTCATGAGCGCCGCCGTGAAGGAGAACCCCAGCCCGGCGGCGATCCCGACCATGACCGCCCGGCGCGCGCCGCCGACCAGGCGCGCCGCCGTCGTCAGGTACCCCATCAGCCCGACCGTCACCAGGACGGCGATCGCCCATTCGAGGCCGCTGGGCGTCCTGGTGCCGTGCGCCGGGTCGGCCGCGGCGAGCAGCGCGGCCAGCCCGACGGTCAGCGCCGCGACCGCCGTCCAGGAGTCGCGGTCCAGCCGGCTGCCGAGCATCAGCCACAAAAACGCCATGGTGAACGGCAGCTCGGTCACCAGGATCGGCTGGACGAGGGCGAGCTGGCCGACGGTGAGCGCCCCCGCCTGGAACAGGAAGCCCCCGATCATCGCGAGGATGCCGAGGAGCCAGCCGGGGCTGCGCAGCAGGCCCAGCATGATCGACAGGCGGAACGAGTCCCCCGGGGCGACCACGCGGACCGCGCGCCGCTGCAGCACCGAGGACAGGGCGTTGCTGGCCGCGGCGCACAGCGCGAGGACGATCGCGATCATGAGGGGCCGTCCCCGCCGGACGCGACCGGTTCCGGCTTGCCGGGATAGGGCGACCGGCCCAGCACGGTGATCCCGACGACGATCATGATCAGCCCCGCCACCTCGGCGGCCAGCGCGCCCGCGGTGATCTGCAGGCGCTCGGCGAAGACGAAGACGCCGAGGACGATCCCGATGACGGGTTCGGCGGCGGTGATGGCGGGCAGCGAGATGGCGATCGGGGCCGCGTCGAAGGCGCTCTGCGCCAGCAGCAGCGACAGAACGGCGATCACGACCAGGGCGTACGGCTGCCAGTTCCACATCACCGACCCGAGGCCGCCGCCCCGGGCCAGCAGCGTGCCGCGGGTCAGGGCGTCCTGGACACCGAACATCATCCCGGCGGCGGCGGAGAACAGGATCGCCTTGGTCCGCAGCGAGCAGGGCGCGGCGGCCAGCACCAGCACGGCGGCCAGCGCCATCACCGCCCCCGCCGCGAGCCAGCGCGGCGACTCCGGTCCCGCGGGCTGGCCGCCGTGCGGCCGCCCGAAGGTCAGAAAGCTCGCCACCCCGCCGGTGACCAGCACCGCGCCCCACCAGACCGCGCGGCTCAGCCACTCCTTGTAGACCAGGTGCGCGATCACGAAGGCGAAGATCAGGTTGGTGGCGAGCAGCGGTTCGACGCGGCCGAGGTCGGACTCGTCCAGCGCCGCCGCGCTCAGCACCTGGCCGCAGACCATCGCGGCGATCCCGAGCAGCCACACCGGCCTGCGGACCAGGTGGGTCAGCAACCGCACGTGCAGCATCTCGGCCAGCGGCTCGCGGTAGGCGACGTGCTGCTGGGCGACGAATCCCGCGCCGATGAAGCACGCCGCCACCAGCGCCAGCGCGGTGGTCACCGCCCCGTCCCCCGAGATCATGGCGTCCGTCGTACCCGCCTCGCGGCGCTTCTCACCGGCCGCATCGCCCGTGGCCTGCGGCTTTCGCGCCGCAAGTCGCGGGCGTCCGGGAGCGGCCGGCGCTATGCGAGGCGATGCGCTGTTTCAGTGGCTCCGTTCGGCCCTTTCCGAGCCCGCCGGACGCCCCGCCTAGACGCGGCGGGCGCGCTCCGCCGCGGCGGGCGGCCTTTCCGGTTGCGCGAATTCGCCCCGGTCTTTGTTTTCTGCTGACGGTGGAAGCGACGGTTCTGGGGCGAGCCAACCCGCCACCACGATTCCGTAGAGGATGTGATCGGCGGCCACAACGGCGCGCCAAAGGGCGGGGCGTTCGCGGGCATGGCGGACCCCGAGAAGCGGGGCGATCCCCAGTTCGAACGCCAGCCAGATCGACAGCCCGTAGACGGGGCCGGCGGCCCGGTGCAGCCTGACCCGGCGGGGCAGCAGGCCGAACACCGCCCCGCCGGCGGCCCCGTAGATCCAATGCGTGAGCTCGGTGACGGCCTCCCGGCGGCGGCGCGGCATCCGCCGGAACCGTTCGGGGGCGTGTTTCTCGAAGATGGCCTGCGGCGGGCTCTTCTCGCGGCCGCCGACGGCCGCGGTGAGGGTGCGGACGCCGGTCATCGCCATCGCGGCGACCAGTCCGCGGGCCGCTGCGCGGGTCATCGTCGGACGCTTTTCTTCCGTGCGCACTCTGCGACCTCCTGACGGGGATTGCGCTTTGAGGCGATCTGCCCGTCCTTCCGGCCCGCATTCACCGTATTTCGCTAGGTGCGCTCTTCACCTATCGTCCGGCGCCACTTACTGCGCATTGAGAATTGTTGCTATACACGGAAAGTCCCCGCCTGTGGGCGGGTGTTCGCCGGCAGCCGAATTCCAGCGCGACGGAGGACGGTCGGATGGGACGGGTCGATTCCGCCACCGCGGGTTTCGAGGCCGCGCGGGCGGTGGCCGACGCCGTCCTGTACGAGGGGTATCTGCTGTACCCGTACCGCCGTTCGTCCATCAAGAACCGGGTGCGCTGGCAGTTCGGGGTTCTCACGCCGCGGACGTGGACACTGGCGCGCGGGCCGGCCGACGCCGGCGTGGCGGGCTCCGCCGAGACCTGGTGGCAGCAGACCGAGTGCCTGCTGGAGGCGCCGGCGGACGCGGTGGTCGACTGCCGGGTCCGCTTCCTGCAGATGCAGCGCCGATCGGTCGAACGGCGGACGCCCGACGGCGCCTACCGGCCCGTCGACGCCCTGGAGGCGGGGCCGCGGACGGAGCTCAGCTTCGACGAGGCGGTCCCGTGGGAGTTCGACGTCGGGTTCTCCGTCGCGGAGGTGCTCGCCGAGACGCGCGAGGTCACGCTGCGGGCCGACGCGGGCGAGGACGTCGAGCCGCTGGCCGACGAGACCGGCCGCCCGATCGGGCGGGTGGTCCGCGGCCGCGCACCGGTGACGGTCCTGCTGGCCGTCTCGGCGTCCCCCTGCCAGGCGCGCACCCCGGCGTTCCGCCTGCGCGTGCGGGTGGAGAACCTCAACGACACCTTCCAGGTGGAGGCGTCCCGCGACGAGGCGCTGCGGGTGTCGCCGATCGCCACGCACGTCCTGCTCGCCGCCCGCGACGGGGCGTTCGTCTCGCTGCTGGACCCCCCGCCGTGGGCGGTGGACGCGGTCCGCGCGTGCAGCAACCAGCACACGTTCCCGGTGCTGGCGGGCGCGCCGGGCCGGCGCGACGTGGTCCTGTCGTCGCCGATCCTGCTGTACGACCACCCGCGCGTCGCCCCGGAGAGCCCGGGCGACCTGCACGACGCCACCGAGATCGACGAGATGCTCTCGCTGCGCACGCGGACGCTGACCGACACCGAAAAGCGCGAGGCGCGCGCGACCGATCCCCGCGCCGCGCGGATCCTCGACCAGGTCGACGGGATGCCCCCGAAGATCCTGTCGCGCCTGCACGGGACGATCCGGTCGCGCCGACCGGTCCCGCCGCACGACCGCCCCTCCGACGGACACGACCGCCCCTCCGACCGACACGACCGCCCCTCCGACGGCACGGGCGAAGAGCGCCCGTCGACGCCGTGGTGGGACCCGGGCGCGGACTCCTCCGTGTCCCCCGAGACGGACACCGTCATGGTCTCCGGCGTGCCGGTGTCCAAGGGGACCCGGGTGCGGCTGCGGCCGCGCAGCCGCGGCACCGACCCGCAGGACGCGTTCCTCGACGGCCGCACCGCCACGGTCGAGGCGGTGCTGCTGGACGTGGACGGCGCCCGCCACCTGGCCGTGACCGTGGACGACGACCCCGGCGCGGACCTGCACCGCTGGTACGGCCGGTTCCGCTACTTCTTCCCCGACGAGGTCGAACCGCTGGTCGGCGAGGGAGGGGACGCGCCGTGAGCGGGACGCCTCGGCGGGTGCTCGTCGCGGGCATCGGCAACGTCTTCCTGGGCGACGACGGCTTCGGCGTCGAGGTGGTCCGCCGGGTGGACGGCTCGGCGCTGCCCGCGTCCGTGGACGTCGCCGACTACGGCATCCGCGGCGTCCACCTGGCCTACGACCTGCTCGACGGCCGCCACGACACGCTGGTCATGGTCGACGCGGTCCCCGTCGACGGTCCGCCCGGCACCCTCGCCATCCTCGACGTGAGCGACGCCGCCGGCGAGCCGGCGGGGGACACGGCGGGGGACGCGGCGGCCCACGCCGGCGTCCCGGCGGCGCCGGCGGTCGACGGTCACGGCATGGACCCGCTCACGGTGCTGCGGCTGCTGCGCCGCCTCGGCGGCGCGGTGGAGCGCGCGCTGGTGGTCGGCTGCCGTCCCGCGTCCCTCGAGGAGCGCATGGGGCTGTCGGAACCGGTCGCCGCCGCCGTGCCGGAGGCGGTCCGCCTGGTCATGGCCGTGGCGCGCGAGGAGTCGGCGCCGGCGGCCGCGCAGGGCGCGGAGGCGGCGCGCACGGTCACGGCACGGGGGGTGGGCGCCGATGCATGAGCTGGGCATGTGCGAGGCGATCGTGGACGCCGCCGTCCGCGAGGCCCGCGGCCGGCGGGTGCGCGGGCTGCGGGTCCGCGTCGGCGGGCACGCCGTCGACCCGGGCGTCGTCGAACAGGGCTTCCGGATGGCGGCCGCGGGGACGGTCGCGCAGGACGCCGCCCTCGATCTGGTCGTGGAGCCGCTGACGGCGCGCTGCGGCGGCTGCGGCGCCGAATCGCCGGTCACCGACGCCGCCCGCCTCGTCGCCTGCCCGCGGTGCGGCGGGGTCGACGTCGAGGTCGCCGGGCACGACGACGTCGTGGTGGAGTCGATCACCCTGGACGGCGCCGGCCGGGGAGGCTCCTGATGGACGCCGTCGACCTGCTCGTCCACGACCACCGGAGGGTGGAGCAGCTGTTCCGCGACTACCACTGCGCCGCCTCGGACCGGCAGCGCCGGGCGGTGGTGGAGCTCCTGGTGCGGGAGCTGTCCCGGCACACCGCGGTCGAGGAGCTGGTGTTCTACCCGTTCGCCGAGCGGGTGCTGGACGACCGGCAGGGCATCGCCCGGTACCGCGGCGAGCACCTGACCGTCAAGCGCCTGCTGGCCGAGCTGGACCGGCTGCCCGAGGGCGACGAGCGCACCGGCCGGCTGATGGCGGGCCTGCGCACCGCCGTCGCGGAGCACATCCGCGAGGAGGAGGGCGACCTCATGGTCCGGGTGCGCGGCCGGGTCGGCGAGCGGGCCCTGCTCGCGCTGGCCCGCGACATCCGACGTGCCAAGGAGCGGGCGCCGACGCGCCCGCACCCGGCCGCCCCCGATCGGCCGCCCGCGTTGACGCTGGCGGCGCCGGTGGCCGCCGTCTACGACCGTGTTCGCGACCGGATGCAGGGGAGGCCACGCACATGACCCAGGCACAGGAGGCGACCGCTCCCGCCCGCGAGGGGTTCGACGAGATCACCATCTTGTGGATCTCGGAGGGGATGAGCTGCGACGGCGACACCGTCTCGATGACCGCCTCGGCCCAGCCGTCGATCGAGGACCTGGTCAACGGCCGGATCCCCGGGCTGCCGAAGGTGAACCTGCACAACAAGGTGCTGTCGCCCGCCGTCGGCGGCGAGCAGTTCCTGGCCCCGTTCCGCGCGGCCGCGCGCGGCGAGCTGGATCCGTTCATCCTCGTCATCGAGGGCTCCATCCCGAACGAGAACGTCAACGGGGACGGCTTTTGGACGTCGTTCGGCAACGACCCCGACACGGGCGAGCCGATGACGCTCAACCGGTGGATCGACATGCTCGCGCCGCGGGCGTGGGCGGTGGTGGCCGCGGGGACCTGCGCCGCCTACGGGGGCATCCACGCGATGGCGGGCAATCCGACCGGCTGCATGGGGCTGGCCGACTACCTCGGCTGGGACTTCCGGTCGGCCGGGGCGCTGCCGATCGTCAACGTCCCGGGCTGCCCCATCCAGCCGGAGAACTTCATGGAGACGCTGACGTGGGTGCTGTACCACGCGGCGGGGTCCGCGCCCCCTCCCCCGCTGGACTCGATGCTGCGCCCGCAGTGGCTGTTCGGCAAGACGGTGCACGAGGGCTGCGACCGCGGCTCCTACTACGAGCAGGCCGACTTCGCCAGGGACTACAACTCCCCCAAGTGCCAGGTGAAGGTGGGCTGCTGGGGGCCCGTCGTCAACTGCAACGTGCCCAAACGGGGCTGGATGGGCGGCCTCGGCGGCTGCCCGAACGTGGGCGGCATCTGCATCGCCTGCACCATGCCCGGGTTCCCGGACAAGTTCATGCCGTTCATGGACCAGCCGCCGGGCGGCAGCCTCTCCACAATGCTGATCAAGCCCTACGGGGCGTTCATCCGCCGCATGCGCGCCATCACCAACCGCACGGCGAACCGCGAGCCCAAGTGGCACCACAAGCGCGACGCACTGACCAGCGGCTACGACCCGCGCTGGCGCCCCTAGCGGCGCACCCCGGCGCCGTCCGCGCCGCGAGGGGCGGACGGCGCCGGCAGAACGGGACGACCGGCAGAACGGGACGAAAGGAACCGGGCGGATGACGACGACAGAGCGCAGACCCGCACCCGCCGAACCCGGGCAGCTCGTCGAGATGTCCTGGGACCCGATCACGCGCATCATCGGCAACCTGGGCATCTACACGAAGATCGACTTCGCCAACCGGCAGGTCGTGGAGTGCCACAGCACCTCGTCGCTCTTCCGCGGCTACTCGGTGTTCATGAAGGGCAAGGACCCGCGCGACGCCGGGTTCATCACCAGCCGCATCTGCGGCATCTGCGGGGACAACCACACCACCTGCTCGGTGTACGCGCAGAACATGGCCTACGGCATCCAGAACCCGCCGCTGGCCGAGTGGATCATCAATCTCGGCGAGGCCGCCGAGTACATGTTCGACCACACGCTGTTCCAGGACAACATGGTCTTCGTCGACTTCTGCGAGGCCATGGTCAAGGAGACCAACCCCGGCGTGCTGGCCAGGGCCCGCGAGACCGAGGCGCCGCGCGGCGACCTGCACGGGTACCGGACGATCGCCGACATCATGGCGGCGTTCAACCCGTTCGAGGGCGAGTTCTACCAGGAGGCGCTGCAGGTCAGCCGCGTCACCCGGGAGATGTTCTGCCTGATGGAGGGGCGGCACGTGCACCCGTCGACGGTCTATCCCGGCGGCGTGGGCACGATGCCGGAGCCGACGCTGTTCACCGACTACCTGAGCCGTCTCATCCGCGTCGTCGACTTCGTCAAGCGGTCCGTCGCGATGAACGACGACGTCTTCGACTTCTTCTACGAGGCCCTGCCGGGCTACGAGGAGGTCGGGCGCCGCCGGATCCTGCTGGGCTGCTGGGGCGCGTTCCAGGATCCCAACGTCGTCGACTACCGCTACGAGACGATGAACCGGTGGGGCAAGGCGATGTTCGTCACGCCGGGCATCGTGGTGGACGGCCGGCTGGTCACCAACGACCTGGTCGACATCAACCTCGGCATGCGCATCCTGCTCGGCAGCTCCTACTACGACGACTGGGTGAACGAGGAGCCGTTCGTCACGCGCGACCCGCTGGGCAACCCCGTCGACATCCGGCACCCGTGGAACCAGACGACGCTGCCGGTGCCGCAGAAGCGCGACTTCGAGAACAAGTACAGCTGGGTGATGAGCCCGCGCTGGCTGCACCCTGACACCGGGGAGCATCTCGCGCTGGACACCGGCGGCGGTCCCTTCGCCCGGCTGTACGTCACCGCGCTGTCGGGGATGGTGGACACCCCCTACGTGCAGGCGACCGGTTCCAGCGTGCGGATCACGCTGCCGAAGGGCGAGAAGCTGCCGGAGCAGACGCTGGAGTGGCGCATCCCGGAGTGGTCCAACACGATCGAGCGCGACCGGGCGCGGGTGTACTTCGTGGCCTACGCGGCGGCGATGGCGCTGCACTTCGTCGAGCAGGGGCTGCAGCTCGTCCGCGGGGGCGACACCCGGGTGTTCCAGGACTTCGAGGTGCCGGACGAGGCGATCGGCTGCGGCTTCCACGAGGCGGTGCGGGGCGTGCTGTCCCACCACATGGTGATCCGCGACGGCAAGATCGCCAACTACCACCCGTACCCGCCGACGCCGTGGAACGCCAGCCCGCGCGACAGCTTCGGCACGCCCGGCCCGTACGAGGACGCCGTGCAGGGGTCGCCGATCTTCGAGGAGAACGGCCCCGACGAGTTCAAGGGCGTCGACATCATGCGGACGGTGCGCAGCTTCGACCCGTGCCTGCCCTGCGGCGTGCACATGTACCTCGGCAAGGGCCGCGAGCTGCGCAAGCTGCACTCTCCCATGTTCGGTGCCGCCCATGGCTGACCGGCGCGCCGTCGAGCGGGAGCCGCGGCCGGCGGCCGCGGCTCCCGAGGCGGGCGCTCCGCGGCGGCTCGGCGATCGGACGGTCGCCGAGCGGCTGGAGCGCCTGGAGCGGCTGCTCGCCGACCTGGAGCGCACGCCGGGGCCGACCGCCGAGACGGCGCTCGACGCCGTCGCGATGCTCACGGAGGTGTACGGCGAGGCGCTGGCCCGCTGCATGGACCGGGTCGGTCCCGAACCGGCCGCGGCGCTCGCGGGCGACCGGCTCGTCGGCCACCTGCTCGCCCTGCACGGCCTGCATCCCGCGTCCGTGGAGCAGCGGGTGCGGGGAGCGCTGGAGGAGGTGCGCCCCTTCCTGCGCGCGCAGGGCGGCGACGTCGAACTCAGCGGCGTCGAAGGCGGCGTGGCCCGGATCCGTCTGACCGGCGCGGGCCGGTCGTGCGCCGCGTCGACGCGGACGCTGGAGACCGCCGTCCGGGAGGCCGTGCTGGCCGCCGTACCCGAACTGTCCGCCGTCGAGCGGGTCCCTTCGCCTTCGGACGGCGGGCGGGCCGAGGCCCCGGCGGCGTTCGTTCCCGTCGACGCGTTGCTGCGCACCCGTCGCTCCGGAACGGAGGGCACGGCATGACGGCGGGTGCGCTGCAGCGGGCGATCCGGCGGGCGGACGGCCTCGGCCGGGAGCGCGGCGAGCGCTGCGACCTGTGCGGCGCCGACGTCCCCGACGCGCACGCGCATCTGCTGGACGAGCGGCAAGACAGCCTCATGTGCGCGTGCCGGGCGTGCGCGCTGCTGTTCGAACGCGAGGCCGCGGGCCGGGGCCACTACAGGCTGGTGCCCACCCGGCGGGTCCGGCTGAGCGGCGTGCCGACCGCGGAGTTGGGCGTGCCCGTGGGGCTGGCGTTCTTCGTCACGAGGCCGGACGGCGCCGTCCTCGCGCACTATCCGAGCCCGGCGGGCGTCGCCCGGTGGGAGTTGGACGCCGGAATCTGGGAACGCGTCGTCCAGGAGTGCCCGGAGCTGCGGTCCCTGCGCCCCTTGGTCGAGGCCCTGCTGGTCAACACCGTTCGGGGTGCGGACGAGCAGTGGCTGGTCCCCATCGACGACTGCTACCGGCTGGTGGCCGTCGTCCGCGGCGCCTGGAAGGGCCTGTCGGGCGGGCCGCGGGTGTGGCCGGAGATCGACCGGTTCTTCGCCGCGCTGGCCGGGCGCGACGGTCGACGGCGCCCGCATGCGGCGGCGAGCTGAAAGGACGAGCTGAAAGGAGGCGAGGCGGATGGCGGAGATCCGTGTGGGCAGGCGCCACGTGAAGCCCGACGCGCCCTCGCACGTCAGGGGCGTGCGCCAGGGCAACCGGAAGGGCGCGCTGAAGAGGCAGGCGGGGCACTACCTGGACGGCACGGCCGACGCGCGGCGGTCGACCGGTGTGAACCCCAAGAAGCGCGACCCGATCCTGCCGGTCATGCCGAATCTGCCGCCCGGGTGAGGCCGGCCCGGCGACGAGGCGCGACGACGAGGCGCGACGACGAGGTCCGACGACGAGGTGCGACGACGAGGTGCGACGACGACGTGAAGGGAGAGGGGCGATGCGGCGACCGTTGACCTGGGTGGCCGTGCTGGCCGGCGCGGGGGTGATCGCGCTGATCGTGAAGGAGTTCCCCGCGATGCGGCGCTACTACAGGATCGCGCGGATGTGAGCGGGGGGACGGCGGATGTGTCTCGGCATCCCCGGGGAGATCGTCGAGATCCTCCCCGGGCGGACCGATCTGGCCCGGGTCGAGGTGGCGGGCGTCCGCCGCGCGATCAACATCGGGCTCCTGGGCGAGGGCGCCGTGCGCCCCGGCGACTGGGTTCTGGTGCACGTCGGCTTCGCCATGTCGAAGATCGACGAGGCGGAGGCGGCGGCCACGCTGGCCCTGCTCGACGGGCTCGGCCAGGCCTACGCCGACGAGCTGGAGGCGCTGTCCGGTTCCGACATCACCTGAGCCGGCGGCGGCCGCGTCCCGCGGCGCCCGGCGGCTCCCGACGAGAAGGCGGCTGACGACATGCGGTTCGTCGACGAGTACCGCGACGCGGACAAGGCGCGCGCGCTGGCCGCGCGGATCGCCTCACTGTGCGAGCCGGGCCGGCGGTACAAGTTCATGGAGGTGTGCGGCGGCCACACCCACACCATCTACCGGCACGGCCTGGAGGACTACCTGCCGGAGAGCGTCACGCTCGTGCACGGCCCGGGATGCCCGGTGTGCGTGATCCCCATGGGGCGGGTGGACGACGCCATCGCCATCGCCCGGCAGCCCGACGTGATCATGACGTCGTTCGGGGACATGATGCGGGTGCCGGGCGGGCGGGGCTCGTTCCTGGACGCCAAGGCCGCGGGCGCGGACATCCGCATGGTGTACTCGCCGCTGGACGCGCTGGCCCTCGCCCGGCGCAACCCCGACCGCCGCGTGGTGTTCCTGGCGGTGGGGTTCGAGACCACGGCGCCGTCCACGGCGATGACCGTGCTGCGCGCGGCCCGCGAGGGCGTGGCGAACTTCTCGGTCTTCTGCAACCACGTGACGATCATCCCGGCGATCAAGGCGATCCTGGACTCGCCGGACCTGCGGCTGGACGGCTTCATCGGCCCGGGGCACGTGTCCACGGTGATCGGCTGCCGTCCGTACGAGTTCATCGCCCGCGACCACGGCAAGCCGCTGGTGTGCGCGGGCTTCGAGCCGCTGGACGTGCTGCAGGCGGTGGCGATGCTGCTGCGGCAGCTCGCCGAGGGACGGGCCGAGGTGGAGAACCAGTACGCCCGGGTCGTCCCGTGGGAGGGCAATCCCCGCGCGCTGCGCGCGATCGGCGAGGTGATGGAGCTGCGTCCGCACTTCGAGTGGCGCGGCCTGGGCTTCATCTCGCAGTCCGCGCTGCGCATCCGGGACGCCTACGCCGCCCACGACGCCGAGCGGATCTTCGAGGTGCCCGGCGTGCGCGTGGCCGACCCGAAGGCGTGCCAGTGCGGGGAGGTGCTGAAGGGCGTCCTCAAACCCTGGGAGTGCAAGGTGTTCGGCACCGCGTGCACCCCGGAGACCCCGATCGGCACCTGCATGGTCTCGTCGGAGGGCGCGTGCGCCGCGTACTACAACTTCGGGCGGTTCACGCGGCGGCGCGTCGAGGAGGTGACGCCCGCATGACCGAGCCGGGCACGGCGCGCCTGTCGCGGGAGGAGCAGGTCCTCGAGCGCATCGAGCGCGTGCGCCGCCGCCCCCGCGTGCGCGAGTCGCACATCACGCTGGCGCACGGGGCGGGCGGCAAGGCGACGCAGACGCTGGTGGAGGCGCTGTTCGTGGAGCGGTTCCGCAACCCGGCGCTGGAGGCGCTGGGCGACGGCGCCGTGCTGGCGGTCGACGGCGGGCGCATGGCCTTCACCACCGACTCGTTCGTGGTGTCGCCGCTGTTCTTCCCCGGCGGCGACATCGGCGACCTGGCCGTGAACGGGACCGTCAACGACCTGGCCATGTGCGGGGCGCGGCCGCTGTACCTGTCGGCGGGCTTCATCCTGGAAGAGGGGTTCGCCGTCGACGACCTGCGGCGGATCGTCGCGTCGATGGCCGCGGCCGCCGAGCGCGCGGGCGTCGCCGTCGTCACCGGCGACACCAAGGTGGTGGAACGCGGCAAGGCGGACGGCTGCTACGTGACCACCGCCGGGGTGGGCGTGCTGGACCGGGACCTCGAGCTGGGCGCCGCCGCGGTGCGGCCCGGCGACGCCGTCCTGGTGTCCGGGCCGATCGGCGAGCACGGCGTCACGATCATGCTCGCGCGGGGCGAGCTGGAGATCGAGGCGGACCTGGCCTCCGACACGGCGCCGCTGCACGGACCGGTCGCGGCGCTGCTGGACGCGGTGCCGGGCGGGGTCCGGGTGCTGCGCGACGCCACCCGCGGCGGGGTCGCCACGGTCCTCAACGAGCTGGCCCGGGCGGCCGGCGCGGCGGTCGTCGTGCGGGAGTCGGCGGTGCCGGTGCGGCCGGTGGTGCACGGCGCCTGCGAGCTGCTGGGCATCGACCCCCTCTACGTGGCGTGCGAGGGCCGCTTCGTCGCCGTCGTCGACGGCGACCGCGCCGACGCCGCTTTGGAGGCGCTGCGGGCGCATCCCCTGGGAGAGGACGCGGCGATCGTGGGCCGCGTCGAGGCGGAGCCGGCCGGCATGGTGCTGCTGGAGACGCCCATCGGCGGGACCCGGATCATCGACATGCTCGTCGGCGACCCGCTGCCGCGCATCTGCTGACGCCCGCCGGCGCCGGTGCGCCGCCGCGCCCGGCGGGCGGCGGCGCTCTCACGGCGCCGAGCCGCGGTCCCGGGCGGCGGCCACGACGGCCTGGCCGAGGGAGACGCCCCCGTCGTTGGGAGGCACGCGCGAGTGGACGAGCACCGCGAACCCGGCCTCTTCCAGCCCGGACACCACCCGCTCCAGCAGCACCACGTTCTGGAAGACCCCGCCCGACAGGGCGACCGTCCCGAGGCCGGTCCGCGAGCGCAGCACCTCGGCGGCGTCCACGACGGCGCGGGCCAGGCCGTTGTGGAAGCGGGCGGCGACCCGGCCGACCTCCGCGCCCGCCGCCAGGTCCTCGACCGCCGCCCGCACCAGGTCCTTGCCCGAGACGACCAGCTCGGGGCCTTCGGTCAGGCCCGCCCGGTACGCGCCGTGCTCCCCCAGGTGCACCCGCTGCTCGAGTTCCACGGCGGCCTGCCCCTCGTACGTGACCGAGTCGCGCACCCCCGCGACGGCCGCCACCGCGTCGAACAGCCGGCCCGCGCTCGTGGTGAGGGGGGCGTTCGTCCCCGTGCGCGCCATGCGGGTGACGGCCGCCCAGCGCTCGCGGTTGCGCCGCACCACGTCCAGGTCCGGCGGGTCGTCGCCGTAGAGGGCGTCCAGGTAGGCCGCCGCCATGCGCCACGGTTCGCGGATCGCCTTCGCCCCGCCGGGCATGGGCACCGCCTCCAGGTGCCCGGCCCGCTCGTAGCCCGCCAGGTCGGCGACCAGCAGCTCGCCGCCCCACAGGACGCCGTCGTCGCCGTACCCGAGCCCGTCGAACGCCACGCCGATCACGGGGCCGCACGCGCCGTTGTCGGCCAGGCAGGAGGCGATGTGCGCGTGGTGGTGCTGCACCGCGACCGGTTCGGCGTCGGCCTGCTCCAGCGCGTACTTGGTCGACAGGTACTCCGGGTGCCGGTCGTGCGCCACCACCTCCGGCCGGACGCCGAACAGCCGGCGGTAGTGCGCGACGCCCTCGATGTAGGACCGCAGCGTCGCGTAGTCCTCCAGGTCCCCGATGTGGGGGGACAGGAACGCGCGGTCGCCCTTGGCCAGGCAGAAGGTGTTCTTCAGCTCGGCGCCGCAGGCCAGCAGCGGCCGCGGGAACCGGCGGCGGACGGTCACCGGCGACGGCGCGTACCCGCGGGAGCGGCGCACCGGCAGCGTCCGGCCGCGGAACACCCGGACCACCGAGTCGTCGGCGCGGACGCGGATCGGCCGGTCGTGCGCGAGGAAGCCGTCGGCGATGCCCGACAGCCTCGCCACGGCGTCGTCGTCGCGGTGCACGATCGGCTCGTCGGAGACGTTCCCGCTCGTCAGCACGATCGGGCGGGCGAGCCGCCGCAGCAGCAGATGGTGCAGCGGCGTGTAGGGCAGCATGATCCCGAGGTGGCGGGCGCCGGGGGCCACGGCGGCGGCCACGCGGGCCCCGGACCGGCGCGGCAGCAGCACGATCGGGGCGCGGGCGCCGGTCAGCAGCCGCTGCGCCGCGGGGTCGACGTGGACGAGGGCGCGGGCGGCGGCCAGGTCCGGGACCATCAGCGCGAAGGGCTTGTCCGCGCGGCGTTTGCGGGCGCGCAGGTCCGCCACCGCTCCCTCGTGGTCGGCGAGCGCGGCCAAGTGGTACCCGCCGAGCCCTTTCACCGCCAGGATCCGGCCGCGCAGCAGCCAGCGCGCCGCGGTGTCGACGGGGTCGGACCGGACCGCCCGGCCGTCCCGGCCGAGCAGCCGCAGGACGGGCCCGCAGGCGGGGCAGCACACCGGCTGCGCGTGGAAGCGCCGGTCGCCCGGGTCCCGGTACTCGGCCGCGCAGTCCCGGCACATCGCGAACGCGGCCATGGTGGTGTTGCACCGGTCGTAGGGGACGTCGGTGACGATCGTGAACCGCGGCCCGCAGTTCGTGCAGTTGGTGAACGCGTAGCGGTAGCGGCGCGCCGACGGATCGAAGATCTCCGCCACGCACGCCGCGCAGGTCGCCGCGTCGGGCGGCACGAGCGCCTCCCGGTCGGCGCCGTCGACGCTCGGCACGATGCGGAACCCGCGCTCCCCGAGCGGCCGCCGCGCCTCGGTGACGACCCGTTCGACCAGCGCCAGGGGCGGCGCCCGCCGCTCCAGGTCGGCGACGAACCGCGCCAGCGCCTGCGGGGCGGCCTCGGCCTCGGCGAACACGCCGGCCGAGTCGTTGCCCACGAACCCGGCGACGCCGTGCTCGTCCGCCAGCTCGTGGACGAACGGCCGGAACCCGACGCCCTGCACGAGGCCTTCGACGCGGATCCGGATCCGCGCCCGGGGCCCCGCCCCGTTCGCCGACGTCACGGCGCCCCTTCCAGCGCCCGCACGGTCAGCTCCCACAGGACGTGGTAGACGGTCGTCTGCGCCTCCTGGATGCGGTGCACCGACGACGACGGCACGACGAACAGGTGGTCGACGGTCCCGGCCTCGGCCATCGCGCCGCCGTCGTAGCCGGCGAACCCGACCGTCACCATGCCGCGGCGGGCGGCCTCGTCGAAGGCGCGCAGCAGGTTGCGCGAGCCGCCGCTGGTCGACAGGCCCAGCGCGATGTCGCCGGGCCGCCCCAGGGCGGCGAGCCGCCGCGCGAACACCACCTCGAACCCGACGTCGTTGGACAGCGCCGTCAGCGTGGCGACGTCGTGCGGCAGGGAGATCGCGGGCAGGGGCGGCGCGGGCGGCGGCGGGCCCGCGAACAGGCGCGCGACGGCCTGGGCGTCGGTGCTGCTGCCGCCGTTGCCGAACGTCAGCAGCCTGCCGCCCGCCCGGAACGCCTCCGCCATCCGCCGCGCGCAGCGCCGCAGCGCCTCGCCGTGCCGGTCGGCGAGGTCGGCCCGCAGCGCGGCGATCTCGGCCGCCTTCGCCTCGGCCGAGCGCCGGGCGTCCTCCAGGAGGGCGTCGGCGCGGGTTCCGCCCGCGTAGAGGAACGGGTACAGCGTCTCCATGTCGGCGGCGTCGCCCGCGTGGTCCGGTGCGGTCATGGCGTGTCCTTCACGACGGCGATGGCCTCCTTGGCGTGGACGAGGACGACGTCCCCCGGAGCGGCGTCCACCAGCGCCACGCTGATCTCCTCCGGGCCCGCGTCGGTGTCGACGACGGCGAGGCCGTCGCCCTTCAGCTCGCGGATCCGGACGGGGACGGCGCTGTCGGAGCAGGTCACGCAGACGTCGTCATGGCAGACCGGTTCGGCGCGGCGGCGCGGCTCGTCGCGGTCAGCGGGCATCGTCGGGCTCCGGCGCGTCCGGGTGCTCCAGGAACACGTGCACCAGCTCCCAGAGCAGGTGGTACAGGGTGACGTGCATCTCCTTCACCACGCAGGGGTCGTCGGACCCGGCGAGCAGCACGTGGTCGGCGGCGGCGCGGCGCGCGAGCTCCCCGCCGTCGGCGCCGGTCAGCGCGACGGTGAGCATGCCGAGCCGCCGGGCCGTCTCCAGTCCGCGCAGCACGGCCGGGCACCGGCCGTCGCCGGACACGCCGAGCGCGATGTCCCGCGGGCCGCCCAGCAGGTCCAGCTGCGCGGCGAACACCGCGTCGAGCCCCTCGGCCGCGGCGATGCCGGTCAGGGCCGCGGCGTCGTCGGTCAGGGAGACGGCGGGCAGCGCGCGCTTGCCCACGATCACCGGGTGGACGAACTCGACGGCGATGTGCTGGGCGTCGGTCGACGCGCCGCCGCTCCCGAAGACGATCAGCTTGCCGCCGTCGCGGAACCGTCCCGCCATGTCGCGGCACGCGCGGGCCACGTCCCCCGCCTGGCCGGCGAGCGCCCGGCCGGGTTCGGCGCGGCGCTCGAACGCGTCCCGCACCGCCGGCGCCGCCGGCCGTCCCTCGGCCATGCGATGCCTCCTCTCCCGTTCACGAGACCGTGTACGAGCCGTATCGCCCGTTCGGCGACCCGGGCCGCGGCCCGCCCGCCTTGCTCCACCGGACCAGGCAGGCGTCGAGCACCTCGCGCAGCCGCGACAGGCGGGCCATCCACGACTCCAGGTCCGCGCGCCCTTCGCGGGTCAGCTCGTAGCGGCGGCGGGCCGGTCCCGCGTCGGACGTGACCCAGGTGGAGACGACCAGCCGGTCGCGCTCCAGGTTGCGCAGCACCCGGTAGGCGTGGCCGGGCTCCACCCCGCGGACCCCCAGGCAGGCGAGCCGGTCGATGAGCTCGTACCCGTGCCCCGGCTGCTCGCAGATCAGCAGCAGCAGGAAGGGGTGGAGCAGGCCACGCGCCTCGCCGCCGTCCGCCACCGCTCGCCTCCCCTGGTGCGCCGCCGGGCCGGATCGCCGATCGCCTACCCGGCGTACGCGAGGGCTACCTCTGCGTCACGTCTAATTTCGGTCGCGTCCGGGCACAGCTCCGCCCCGCCGCCCGTGCCCGGCGGCGGTCGCGGTCCGGGGCGGCGGCAGTCCGGGCGGCTTCATGTACACCGTCGTCCGTGAAATCCGCAGCGGGCGTCGCCTCAGGGCCGGGCAAAGAAGATCGCTCAAAGCCGTAAAAAGCGGCAAATACCCCTAGTTTCGTGACTTCGACCGAGTGATAGTGGCTGTAGGCCTGTGAGACGAGCGAGGGAGCCGGACCCGAGGTTCTTCGAAGGAGAAATCCGGAGGAGGATCACGGGGAAAGCTGAGAGGCCGGAACGCGTCCAGCGGTACGGCGACCCCTTGAACCTGATCCGGACAATGCCGGCGCAGGGAGAGCGCCTCACAGGTCTTCTCCTGTTCGGAGAGGCGTCCGCCCGCGGGCCGGACCGCCCCTCGGGACGTCCCTTCCGGGCGACCGCTCGACGGTCGCCGCGGGACATCCGCCCAGAACAGTCGACCGAGTCCAGCCGAAGACCGAGAGCGGCCGCCCCGGTACCGGCTGCCTCCGGCGGGCGGTCGCGACACGCCGACCTGAAGGAGACGTCATGGGCGCACTGGAGCACTTGGAGCCGCGCAGCCTGTTCCCCGACCTGTTCGACTGGCTGGAGTCCCCGTTCCCCGCGTTGCGGTCCGGCATGGGGCAGACCATGCGCGTCGAGGACTACATCGAGGGCGACGAGCACGTCATCCGGTGCGAGCTGCCCGGCATCGACCCCGACAGGGACGTGGAGATCACGGCCGGGAACGGCGTCCTGCGCATCCACGCCGAACGGCACGAGGAGAAGAAGGAAGCGCACCGGTCGGAATTCCGCTACGGGACCTTCACCCGCTCCTTCACCCTGCCGCCGGACACCGACTACGACGCGGTCAAGGCGTCCTACGACAAGGGCATCCTCACCGTCCGCGTGCCGCTGCCCAAGACCGCCAAGCCGGAGATCAAGCGGATCGCCGTCCAGAAGTGACCGCGGCCGCCCGGCGCCGCCGCGCCGGGCCCCGGGGCCGCACTCCCGTCCCGTTCGCGGGCCGCGGTCGCGCCGCGCGGACCGGGACGGGAGTGCCGGCGCCGGTCGGCCTCGTCGACGCCGAGCCGGCCGGATCAGGAACCGGATGCCGGGTCAGGGCGCCGACGCGAGCCGGCCGCCGTCGCCCTGCCCGGTGATCAACGCTTCTCCCGCAGGTCGAGGAAGACCCACTCGGCGTCGGGCGCGAGCCCGGCGAGCCACTTGCCGCACCTCTGCAGGACGACCGGCCCCGAGGTGACGTGCTGGGTGCCGGCGTGCAGGTCCCGGAAGAAGCGCTGCAGGACGCCGCGGCGCAGCGCGGCGGTGGCCGCCCACTTGTAGACGGTCTGGCCCACCGCCTGCACGGACCAGGTGGTGTGGTTGAGCATCAGCCGCGTCAGCGTCTCCTGCTCGGTCGTCAGGTGCTCGCCGCGGTCCAGCGTCGCCTCGTTGTCCGCCCACACCTGCATGGCGAACGCGTGGGCGGCCCGCAGCTTCGCCTCCGCCTCCGCGTACGCCGCGTAGAAGTGGTCGGTGTCCACCGACGCGTTCGGCAGGCCGGTCTTCTTGGCCGCCAGCGCCCGCATCTCGTCCAGCATCCGCCTGCCGACGCCGAGCGCCCACCCGGTGTGGCAGATGCCGGACATGTTGGCCAGCCCCAGCCGGTAGATGGCGCCGCCGTTGCGCGGCTCCATCGTGGCGATCTGGTAGACGTACGCGTCCGGGACGAACAGGTCCTCGCACACGTAGTCGATGCTGCAGGTGGCGCGCAGCCCCATCACGTCCCAGTTGTCCACCAGCCTCGCCCGCTCGACCGGGAACGTGAAGATCAGCGCCTCGCCGGTCTCCTCGCACAAGGCGGCCGTGTGGATGTGGCTGGCCATGGAGATGCCGGACGCGAAGTGCCAGTGCCCGGTGATCCGGTAGCCGCCGTCGACCTTGACCGCCGTGCCCAGCTTGGTGCCCTGGCCGGCGATGAGCGCGTACCGCCCGCCGCGCACGTCCGGGAACAGCTCGTCGGCCGCCTCCCTCCCGAGATACGCCGCGGTGGTGCCGGTGACCATCTGCAGCGCCATGAACGACCAGCCCGCCGAGGCGTCGGCGTAGGAGATCTTGGCGATCGTCTCGATCACCTGGCGCGGCGAGAACTCGTACCCTCCCAGGTCGCGCGGTATCCCGACGAGGAACGCGTCGCTGTCGCGCAGGGCCTTGGCGGTCTCGTCGTTGAGCCGGCCGAGCTCCTCGTTCTCGTCGGCGTTCGCCTCGAGCACGGGCGCGATGCCGTCGAGCCGCTCCATCAACGCGTCGAACTCGTCACTGACGTGTAGCTGTCCCATGATGATCAGTCCGGCACAGGGATCGCGATCCGTCAACGGTCCTTCACGGACTCGATATCAAGATCACATAACGGCCGGTTGTGGACACATGGGCGCGGCCGGGGCGACGGACCGGCCCGGGCCGCGGCGACGGGCCCAGGGGCCGCGCTCCTCCTTGTCGTCGGCGGTGGGGCCGTAGGAGCACAGCACGACGGGCGCGGCCAGCGTCTCCTCGATCACCGCCACGGCGTCGGTCAGGTCCGCGTAGACGGGACGGGCGGCCATCAGCCGTTCGGTGAGCGCCGCCTGGCGGCGCAGATCGCCCGGCGGGCCCGCCGGCAGGCGCCGCACCCGTCGGCCGCCGATCTCGTACGCGTGGCAGTACCGCAGATCGCCGCGGGCGCGCGCGACGTCCAGGTGCGTGACGGCGAGCGCGTCCACGCCGCCGGCGACCTCGACGGCGTACCGGAGCGCCACCGCGTCCAGATGTCCGACGCGGAACGGCCCCTGCCACCGTCCCGTCCCGTTGTGGGGTTCGGGCAGTTCGGCGGTCAGCACGGGGTCCTCGGTGACGAACGGGCCCGGGCCGTGCCGCGTCGCGTACGCCCGCAGCACCCCCAGCCGGACCGCCCGCTCACCGCCTGCCTCGGCGAGCAGCGTCTCGGCGTTCGCGAACGTGGTCGTGGACCAGGTGGTGTAGGGGTGGAAGCCGTGCCACTCGTCCAGCAGCACCCCTTGGGCGCCTTCGAACACGACGTCGCCGGTGCGCACGAGCCGGTGCAGGTGCTCGCCGCCGACGATGCGGACGCGCTCGCCGAACGCGGTGAACGCGTCCGCGCACTCCGCGACGTCGGGCACCGGTTCGCCGTCGGGGAATTCCGCGCGGTACCAGTCGCGCAGCGCGGCCAGGCGGCGGCGCAGCCGCGCGGGCGACAGGCAGTCGCCCGCGCGGGGCGCGTCGTCGTGGGCCAGCGCGTACGCGGCGGTCTCGCCGACGCCCACCCCGCAGGAGCCGTGCCGGGCCGCGCCGCGGGCGGTCTCCCGCGCCCGGTTCGCGGCCCGGTGGTAGGGCGTGGTGAGCAGCGCGTCCTCGTCGACGGTGAGCCGGTCGAGCGCGTCCGCGACGCCCAGGGACCGCAGATGGGCGGCCTCGGCGGCGAGCGCGAGCGGGTCGACCATCATGAACCGCGACAGGTGCGTCCGCACGCCCGGTGTGAAGGTCCCCGAGCCGAACTGGGCGAAGGTGTGGTGCCGCCCGTCGGGGGCGACGACGTTGTGCGCCGCCTGCGCTCCCCCGTTGAACCGCACCACCGCGTGGACCGGCTCCGGCCCCCGTGCGCAGAGCCGGTCCACCACGGTGCCCTTGCCCGCGTCCCCGAACCCGAGGTCCACCACGATCACGTGCCCCATCGGCCGCCGTCCCTCCGGGTCACAGGCGGGTGTGGCGCGACGGGCCGGAGCCCAGGTCGGCGGGCGCGGACGACACCGCGGCCGGGGCGCGGGAGGCGTCGAGGCGGGCCAGGGCGCGCGACACCGAGGGGCCCGCGGTGGAGCCGACCTCGTCCAGGTGCGCCAGGCCCTCCGCCAGGTCGATGGCGCCCTCGCCGAGTCCGACCGTCAGCGCGATCGTCTCGCAGACCGCGTCCAGGTCGTCCAGGTAGAGGACGTTCTGGCCGAGCAGCCCCCGCCAGAAGTCCCGCAGCCGGGCGTCGCCGGAGTGGTAGCCGCCCTCGGGGATGATGAAGTAGACGTCGTATTTGCCGCGCAGCTCGCCGAGGATCTCGGCGACCGGCACGTCCCGCCCGGGGTCCGCCCCGATCACCTCGGCGACCTCGGCGCGCTTGACCTTCGGGTACGCCAGCTCGTCGCCGATCATGAACAGGTAGCCGCGCTTGCCGCGCCGTTCCAGGCAGTCGATCGAGGTGTGCCGCGCCATGAAGTACATGGCCAGCTCGTAGGACTCGGTCATCTGGCCGCCGCCCCCGCCCTCCAGCAAAATCTTGCCGAGGTCGTCGTCCATCCGGTTGTCGGACTCGAACTGGCCGATCTGCAGCGGCGCCCGGTCGCAGGTGGCGTCGCCGACCGCGCCGAACAGGATCTGCGGATGCGCGACGTACCCCTTGCGCAGCAGCAGGCCCATCAGGTCGGGCAGCCGCGTCTGCAGCGTCCGGGGCACCGTGCCCATCGAGCCGGTCACGTCGAACAGGACCGCGATCGCCAGGGACTCGGGGTGCTCGTCGGAGTCGCGGCTCTCCCGGACGGTGACGCCGTGCGGGTCGAGGTCGGGGTGGACGGTGGTGGCGCCGCCGTCGCTGTAGGCGAACGCGCTGGCGCCCGTGGCCCTGCGGTAGTCGGCCGCGGCGGCGTACACGTCGGTGGACCAGCGTCCGCTTCCCATCGGAACTCCTCCTTCGTCCGGGTCTCGTCGGGGACCGGTCGGGGTCTTGTCAGGGCCTCATCGGGCGGCGGGCATCGTGAACGGGCGGAACCGGCGCGGCCCGTACAGGCGTTCCAGCAGCTCGTCGAGCTCGGCCAGCAGCCGCCAGGCGTCGCCGGGACGGCGTTGCCAAGCGGGCAGCCGGCAGCCCCTGGCGAACCGCCGCATCAGTTCGGGCGCCCTGTCGCCCATCAGATGGGTCATGCATCCGGTGGCCATGTGGATGTCGGTGGCGGGGCCCGGTCTCCGTCGCGCGGGGACCTCCGGCGGATACCAGTCGGCGTAGCGATCCACCATCGCGGGCACGTGTCCGTCGAAACCGTCGGGGTCGCCGACGGACACCGAATAGCACCAGTCGACGAGCACCAGCCCGTGCAGCTCGGGGTGGATGAGCACGTGCTCGGGCAGCACCGCGCCGTGCACCACGCCCGCCCGGTGTGCGAAGCCGAGCGCGACCAGCAGCCGCCGCCACATCCACGCCGCGTCGCGCGGGTCCACCCCTTCGGGGTAGGCGGCGCGCACCTCGGCCAGGTTGTAGAAGCCGTCGAACTTGGACAGGGCGTTGACCCTGCGCTCCGCGCCCGTGCCCGCGTCACGATGCCGGAACGACTCGACCAGGCGCGGCACGTACGGCAGGAACCGCGGGTCGCCGTCCTCGGAGAGCCGCCGCAGCGCCACCGCCTCCCGCTCGATCAGGTCGCTGTCGCGGGGGTCCCGCGGCATCTTCACGAGCACACCGCCGTCTTCGTGCTCGGCGTCGTACAGATCGGCCAGGTCGCCGCGGGCCGCGCGGCCCGCGAGCCGGTAGCGGTGCCTCCGCGTGGTGATCGTGTGGGAGTCGCCCCCCCGGTAGCGGCGCCACAGCGCGTTCAGGCGGGTGAACGCGTCCTTCGTGCGGCCGCCGTTGACGTCGGGGTGGACCACGCGGGCCAGACGCCGGTAGACGCGGGCGGCCTCGGCCGCGTCATCGCCGAACACGTCGGCGGGGGTGCGGGCGCGGTCGAGCAGCGCCAGGGCCTGGTCGAGGTCGGGCGCCGTCACCGGACCTGCTCCTCCCGGCTGGGCCGCAGCAGCGCGGGGTGCAGCAGGCGGGCGTCGCCGGCCCGGTAGAGCTTGGGGCGCGGGCCGCCGCGCCGACCGGCCTTGTCCGAGGTGCCGCCCGTGCTCTCCACGAACCCGGGCACGGACAGGACCTTGCGGTGGAAGTTGCCCGCGTGCAGTTCCTCGCCCCACACCGCCTCGTACACGGCGCGCAGTTCGGGGATGGTGAACTCGGGCGGGCAGAACGCCGTCGCCAGCGGGGTGTACTCCAGTTTCGAGCGCGCCCGCTCCAGCCCGTCGGCCAGGATCCGCGCGTGGTCGAAGGCGAGCTTGCGGGTGGTGCCCGGCCGCTGTTCTCCGGTCTCGGTGAGGCCGAGCGCGTCCACCGGCGTCCACGCCGCGTCGGCCGCGTCCCCTCCCGCCCGGGGGTCGGGCAGTTCGGGGGCGAACACCAGGTACGCGACCGAGATGACGCGCATGCGAGGGTCGCGGCCGGGCGCGCCGTACGTGGCGAGCTGCTCCAGGTGGATGCGCTCCAGCGGGCCCTCTCCGGCCTCGAGCCCGGTCTCCTCGGCCAGCTCCCGCACCGCCGCCTCGGGCAGGTCCTCGGCGTCGCGGACGCCGCGCACGAATCCGCCGGGCAGCGCCCACATGCCCGCGTACGGCGCCTCCCCGCGGCGGACGAGCAGCACGTGGAGCGCGCCGTCGCGGATCGTCAGCGCGACCACGTCGACGGTCACCGCCACCGGGTCGTAGGCCCGCGGGTCGTAGCGCTCCAGGAACTCCCGCTCGCCCTCCTCCCCCAACGCGGCCATGGACCGGCACCCCCAATCGATCTCAGCTTGAGAATATCTCAACGTGAGAAGAACTTACCGGACGGGACGCCCGCCGTCCACCCCTCCGCGGGCGGAGTCGGCCTACTCGGGGAGGCTCAGGGCGATGAACTCCTCGACCATCCGGTCGATCTCCTCACGGTCGCCGGTGGCCAGCAGGTCGAGCAGGGCGCCGCGGGTGCAGGCGAGGATCATGCGGGCCCGGACGCGGCGCTCCTCGGGCGTGGCGCCGGGGACGTGCTCCAGCCCCTCCAGCCAGGAGTCGACGATCCCGTCCAGCAGAGGAGCGGCCACGGGATGCCCGGTCAGCGCCAAGCCGTACAGCTCGAAGAACAGCCGTTCGTAGGGGGCGAGCGCGGGGTCGCTGAGGTGGCGCCAGAACGCGCGGGCGAGTTCGCGCGGCCGCCGGCACGTGGCGCGCAGCCGCGCCAGCACCTCCCGCTGACGGCGTTCCATCTCCTTGACGACCTCCACGAGGAGGCCGTCACGGGAGCCGAAGTGGTAGATCAGCATGCGGTGGCTGGTCCCCGCGCCCGCCGCGATCCGCCGCAGGCTGCGGTCGCCCACCCCCTCGGCGGCCAGATGCTCGATCACGCGGTCGAGGAGGGCGGCCTTGGCGTCGCTCATGAACCAAATGGTACATTCAAGGTCCTGGCATCTCGGATCTGAGGAGTCGCGATGCGGCATGAGGTCGTGACGACGGTGCGGGCGCCGGCCGAGCTGGTGTGGGAGACGATCGCCTCGGTGGAGCGCTGGCCGGAGTGGACGCCGACGGTCACCGCCGCCCGGAGGCTGGACGACGGCCCCCTGCGCGTCGGCGCCCGGACCGAGGTCGTCCAGCCGGGCCAGCCGTCGCGCGTGTGGGTCGTCACCGAACTGCGCGACGGCGCGTCGTTCACCTGGAGCTCGGGCGGGCGCGCGCTGCGTCTCACCGCCGGGCACGCCGTGCGCGCCGGCGAGGACGGCGAGGTCACCGTCGCGCTGAGCTTCGCGGTCTCGGGACCGCTGGCGCCGCTGGCCGCGCTGACCGCCGGCCGGACGATCCGGCGCCTCCTCGGCACCGAGGCCGAGTCGCTCAAGCGGTGGTGCGAAAGGCAACGGGCCTGACCGTGTCGGCCGGTCCGCCGCCCGGTCCGCCGGCCGGCGGCCGTGCCCGACGCGCTCCGGTCACCATCTGAAAACCCCGGCGTTGCGCCGCCGCCCGAGGAGCGCCGAGGATCGGCGCAGGAGAGTAGCGGGCTGCACTCTCGCGGGCGCGGGCGCCGCCGACATCCGGCTCCGCCAGGTTCGGCGGCACCTGCGCCCCAACGCGTTCACGGTGTGCGGCGGCCCGCCGTCGCGGGCCCCCTCAGGGCGTCGGACGGCGCCGGGTCAGCCGACGCGGACGGGCACCGTCCGCGGTCCGCGCACCTGGCCGACGGACCAGGTCACCGCGGCGGGGTCCGCCAGGGTGAAGGACGGGATGCGCTCGAGCCAGACCTCCAGGGCGACGCGCAGCTCCATGCGGGCCAGGTGGGAGCCGACGCAGCGGTGGATGCCCAGGCCGAACGCGGCGTGCCGGTTGACCTCGCGGTCGATGACGACCTCGTCGGCCCGATCGAACACGGCGGGGTCGCGGTTGGCGGCGGGGAACGACAGCAGGACCCAGTCGTCGGCCTTCATGTCCACGCCGCGCCAGCGCATGTCCTTGCGGACGAGGCGAGCCATCGTCACCGGCGCGTAGGCGCGCAGCAGCTCCTCGATCGCGGTGGGCAGCAGGCCGGGTTCGGCGACCAGGCGCTCGCGGTCGGCGGGCGTCTTGGCCAGGTGCCACAGGGACGCGCCGATCGCGCTCCACGTGGTGTCGATGCCGGCGATCAGCAGCAGCGCCATCATGCCGGAGACGTGGGTCGCCGACAGCTTCTCGCCGCCCAGCTCGGCGTTGAGCAGGTAGGTGGTCAGGTCGTCGCGGGGGTTGTCGACGTGGTCGTGGATCTGCTCGAGCAGGTACTCGAACAGCGGATCCATGCGCTCGACGCGCTCGTCGGGCGACAGGTTGACGCTTTCGAGGACGTTCTCGACGAACTCGCGGAACCGCGGCCCGTCCTCGGGCGGGAAGCCGAGCATGTCGGCGATCACGCGCACGGGGATGTGCTGGGCGTAGTCCTTCGCGGCGTCGACGACGTCGCGTCCGTCCATCGCGTCGATGAGCGCGTGGCAGTACGCCCTGGTCGCGGGTTCCAGCCGTTTCACCGCGCTCTTGGTGAACGGCGGCAGCAGCAGTTTGCGGGCGTCGTGGTGGAACGGCGGGTCGGAGGTGATCGGCGGGGTCAGGCCGCTCGGCGCCACGTCGGGGGACGGCCGGAAGTTGCTGACGACGACCGCCCGCGAGGTGAACCGCTCGGTGTCGTAGGCGACGGCCGCGACGTCCTCGTAGCGGGTGGGCAGCCAGGCGCCGCCGAACCGCTCGGTGTGCGCGATCGGGCAGCGCCGCCGCAGGTCGTCCTGGATCGGGTAGGGGTCGGCGGCCCACTCGGGGTCCACGTGGGAGAAGTCGGTGGCCCAGTCCGTCACGGGGCCCGTGATGACCTCGCTGGAGGTGGCCGCCGGACGGGCGTCGCGCAGCCCGCGGGCGTCCACCGCGAAGCGGTCGTCGCCCGCCATGTCACCCCTCCTCGGCGAGCACGACGGCCCGTTCGGGGCAGTTGGCGGCGGCCAGGCGCGCCTGCTTCTCCTTCTCCGGCGGGACCGCGCCGTCGCCGAGGACCGTCCCGTAACCCTCCTCGTCCTCGCCGAACAGGTCGGGGGCCAGCTCGTAGCAGCGGCCGTGGCCCTGGCAGCGCCCTGTGTCGATCTGGACTTTCACGTCAGTTCTCCCGTCTTCGGGGTGCGGTGGTCAAAGGGTCCGGACAGGCCGGCGGTCGGGTCGGCCATGGCCCGGCCGGCGTGCGCGTGCGGCGCCGCCGCCGACGGCTCGGTCGTGGAGCCGAGGTGCGCGCGCGGCATGCCCTTGCGCGCGTCCGCTGCCACGGCGGTGTCGGTGACGCTGACGCCGGCGACGGGGCCCATACGGCAGATTTAAATGATCGCTCATTTGCCCGGTCAAGGACCCGGCGGGGGCGGCGGCACCGCACAGGTGCCGATCATTTTCTTGACGAGCCGGACCTCCGGCGGATCCGGCGCCTGGCGGCGGTGCCGTCGCTGACCTCCTTGGGCGCCCGGATTCTCGCGAGCACATCGGCAAGTCGCACAAGGTGCGGCCCGCGTGGCGTGCCTTGGGGAAGACGTACGCCGCGAGGGGCGGTGCTCTGAGCGGCCGGACGCGTGTTCGTCCGCCGAACGACATGTCCTGCCGCGGCATCGGGGTTGACCGCGCCGGCCGCCAATGCGACATCCGGCGATACCGCATCGTCCCGACCCGACCGCAATTTCTTCCGGGCCGCACACTGAATACGACAGCCGTCCGGACGAACGCGCCAAGCCGCCGACCGCGAAATCTTTCATCGCTCGCCATTCAAAGCCGCAGGTGGGAGGCGCCCCCAGGGCACAACAATTCCGATTCCTTGACGGGCTGGAATAAGGAACTTAATGTTCGGCGGGTTCGGGGCAGTGAAAGCTCTGCGAGTACGGCGCCTTCGTGAATTCCAGTCCGCGGCCGGGACGCGACCGCCCCGGCCCCTCCCACGTGAGGAGGCATTCACGCTGAACGGAGCCGCCTGCTCCGTCGACTGACCGCGTCCGAGGCGCGGCGCGGGCCGTGAGGCGACCTGCGCCGCCCCGCACGGCGGCCGGTCCGGATTTCGGATCGGCCGCCGACGCGGGTCCTCGCTCCGCGTCGGCGGCCACTCGTCCCAGGTGCGGCGGCTCGCCGCGGCCGGCGGCTAGTCGACGACGATCAGGTCGCGCGGGCTGGTGTTCAGACGTTCGCAGCCGTCGTCGGTGCACACGACGATGTCCTCGATGCGGGCGCCGTGCGGCCCGGGGTAGATGCCCGGTTCGACGGAGAACGCCATGCCGGGTTCAAGGGGCTCGGTGTTGCCCGCGACGATGTAGGGGTCCTCGTGCGCCTCCAGGCCGATGCCGTGGCCGGTGCGGTGGAAGAAGTGCTCGCCGTACCCGGCGGCGGCGATGATGTCGCGCGCCGCGGCGTCCACCGACTCGGGGGTGACTCCGGGGCGGACTGCGTCGCAGGCCGCCTGCTGCGCCTCCTGCAGGACCCGGTAGTAGGCCCGGTACTCCGCGGGCGGCTCGCCGATGCAGTAGTTGCGCGTGGAGTCGGAGCAGTAGCCGCTGGGCATGGCGCCGCCGATGTCGACGACGATCGGCTCGCCGGGCCGGATGACCCGGTCGGACAGCTCGGCGTGCGGGTTGGCGCCGTTGGGCCCGGAGCCGACGATGACGAACTCGACGGTGGCGTGCCCCTCGGCGATGATCGCGTCGGCGATGTCGCGGCCCACCTCGCGTTCGGTGCGTCCGGGCTTGAGCAGCTCGGGGACGCGCCGGTGCACCCGGTCGATCGCGGCGCCCGCCTCGCGCAGCGCGGCGATCTCGGCGGGGCTCTTGCGCATGCGCAGCTCGCGCATGACGCCTCCGGCGGGGACCTGCTCGGCGCCGGGCAGGGCGGCGCGGAACCGCAGCGCCATGACCGCCCACATCCGGTCGGCCACCGCGACCTTGGCGATGCCGCGGGGCAGCCGGGAGGCGACCAGCGCGTACGGGTCGTCGGTCTCGTCCCAGGGCACCATCTCCACGTCCAGGCGGCCGGCCGGGGACGCCTGCGCGGCGGGCAGCTCCAGCCGGGGCACCACGAGGAACGGGTCCCCCGACGCCGGCACGACCAGGCAGGTGAGCCGTTCGAGCTGGTGCGCGTCGTAGCCGGTGACGTACCGCAGATCCGGTCCGGGCGTCAGCAGCACCGCGCCCAGGCCCGCGCGGTCGGCCGCCTCCCGGACGCGGTCCAGCCGCTCCCGTGGATACAACTCCGTCGTCACATCCATCCCCATATCCGTGAGCTGCCCTTGGTCCGTCAGCATCGTATGCCCGCCGGCGGGGGCGCACGCACCTGCGGCGCCCGGCCCGCGGGCGGGCGCCCGGCGTGGGAGGATGGGCGTCATGAGCGGGCTGATGCTGCTGGACACGCCGTCGTTGTACTTCCGCGCCTTCTACGGCGTGCCGGAGAGCGTCACCGCGCCGGACGGCACCCCGGTCAACGCGGTCCGCGGCCTGCTCGACATGATCGCCAGCCTGGTGCGGGACCGCGCCCCGGACCGGCTGGTGTGCTGCATGGACGCCGACTGGCGGCCGGCGTTCCGGGTGGCGGCGCTGCCGTCCTACAAGGCGCACCGGGTGGCCGCCGACGGCGGCGACCAGACGCCGGACGCGCTGGAGGCGCAGCTTCCGCTGATCGACGCGGTGCTGGACGCGTTCGGGCTCGCCCGCGCCGGCGTGCCCGGGTACGAGGCGGACGACGTGATCGGCACGCTGGCGGTGCGGGGCGCGCGGCGGGGGCCGGTCGACGTGGTCACCGGCGACCGCGACCTGTTCCAGCTGGTGGACGAGCGCGGCCCGATCCAGGTCCTGTACACCGCGCGCGGCATCCGCAACCTGCAGGTCATGGGCGAGAAGGAGGTCGCGGCCAAGTACGGCATCCCCGGCCGCGGCTACGCCGACTACGCCATGCTGCGCGGCGACCCCAGCGACGGGCTGCCGGGCGTGCCCGGGGTGGGCGACAAGACCGCGGCGGCCCTGGTCACCCGGTTCGGGTCGGTCGAGGGGATCCTGGCGGCGCTGGAGGCCGGCACCGACGAGGGGTTCCCGGCGGGGGCGCGGCGCCGGATCGAGGCCGCCCGCTCCTACCTGGCCGCGGCCGGGACGGTGGTGCGGGTGGTGACCGACATCGACGCCGCCGAGCTGCGCGACCTGGACGACCGGCTGCCGTCGCGGCCGCGCGACCCGGACGCGGTGGTGGAGCTGGCCGACCGGTGGGGGCTCGGCGGGCCGGTCAACCGGCTGCTGAACGCGCTGGCGGCCCGCGCCGCGTCCTGACGGCCGTTCTGACAACGGCGCCCGACGGCGTCGCGGCGCCGTCCGAATGCGGCCGGTGCGGCGGCCCGGCGGTCCTGACCGGGTTTCTGACGTTCGCGCCGCGGGGCGCGCCGTTCTGTGTCAGATGACACAGACAACGCGTGCGCGGCGGCGCACCATCCTGATCAATGGCGGGTTTTCCTGGACCTGTGACGACCAGGCACGCACCGTCGGCGCGGACCCGCAGCGGTCCTCGCGGCCGGCGCGGCGCCCGCATGGACGGACCGGGCCCCGCGACGCTGGGTCTCACCGCCCCACTCCTCCCATCCGCCGCGGGTTCCGGTCCGGTCCGGATCCGACCGGCCCCGGCGGCGCGGCCGGAGGGCCGGGCGGGCGGCCGCGGCGACGCCGCGCGCCGGTCGTCCGCCGCAGTGGGCCGCGTCCCCGGTCCGCGGGTCCGCGGCCGTGGGGAACCCGAGAAAGCGGGTCGCCGGTGACCGAACGGACTGTCCCAACGATCACCCCCCGGCGCGCCGCGGGGCGCGCCGCGCGGGGATCCGACGCCGCCGCGGCCGCGCCGCGCGACGGCTTCTGGAACGCGCTGACCGCCGCGCAGCGCAAGGACCTGCGCGCCGCGGCCCGTCCCCGCACGTACTCGGCGCGAACGCCGCTGTGCTACCAGGGCGAGGACTCCGACCACATCATCATCATCGAGAGCGGCTGGGCCAAGGTCACCTCGACGACGCCGGACGGCCGCGAGGTCGTGCTGGCCGTGCGCGGCCCCGGCGACCTGATCTGCGAGAGCGCCGTGCTGGCGGCGCGGCGCCGGTCGGCGACGGTGACGGCGCTGAACCCGGTGCGGGCGCTGGTGGTGCCCGCGGCGCGGTTCACCGGCTTCCTCGACGCCCATCCGGCGGTGTGGCGGCTGGTGAGCGGCACGCTCGTGCAGCGCCAGGACGACGCCGACCGCCGCCTGCAGGCGCACGTGTCGGCCAAGGGCGCCCAGCGTCTGGCCGGGCTGCTGGCGCAGCTGGCCGAGATGTCGGCCAAGCACGGCCCTCCCGAGCCGGACGGCGGCATCGCGATCGCGCCGCCGCTGTCGCAGGAGGAGCTGGGCAGCTGGATGGACGCCTCCCGCGAGACGGTCGCCCGGGCGCTGAACAACCTGCGCTCCCGGGGCCTGGTCCGCACCGGCTGGCGCAAGATCATCGTGGCGGACCTGCCGCGGCTGCGCGCGTACGCCGACGGCGACGCCTGACCCGGCGGCCCGGGCCGCCGGGGGCGGGACGGCCGTGCCCGCCCCGCCCCCGGCCGACGCGGACGCCCGCGGTCAGGCGACGGAGGAGTAGGCGACGACGCCGCGGCGCATGGCGTCCATGGCGCGGCGGGCGGTCTTGCGGATGTGGCTGTTCTCCGGGGACGCGTCGGCGATCTGCCCGAGCAGGTCCAGCAGCTGCTTGACCGCGCGGACGAAGTCGCCGGCGGTCAGGTCGGTGTCCAGCAGCACCTCGTCCAAGTCGCCGCCCCGCGCCCACCGGTAGGCCGTCCACGCGAACCCCAGGTCGGGTTCGCGCAGGAACGACACCCGGTTGTCCTTTTCGACGGCGTCCAGCCGACCCCACAGCCGCACCATGGCGGCCAGGGCGTCCTGCGCCGCGCCCGACGGGGTGCGGGGCGGGGCCGCGTCGTCGGGCTGCCGCGACTCGTACACCAGCGCCGACACGCAGGCGGCCAGCTCGGCGTGATCGAGCCCCTCCCACACCCCCGCGCGCAGGCATTCGGCGGTGAGCAGGTCCAGCTCGTTGTAGATGCGGGCGAGGCGGCGGCCGTCCTCGGTGACGGTGTCGCCGTCGAGGTAGCCGAGCTGCTGCAGGACGGCGCACACGCGGTCGAACGTGCGGGCGATCACCTGGGAGCGTCCTTCGACGCGGCGGCGCAGCTGCTCGGTCTCGCGTTCCAGGCGGAAGTAGCGCTCCGCCCAGCGGGCGTGCTCCTCGCGCTTGTCGCAGCCGTGCACGGGGTGGCGGCGCAGCGCGGCGCGCAGCTCGGCGATCTCCTTGTCGTCGGCGGGCGGCACGTCGCGTCCGCGGCCGCGGCGCCGCAGGTGGGCGTCGTCGGGCACCTTGGCGCGCAGCGCGGCGGCCAGGTCGCGGCGCGCCTGCGGGTTGCGGGGGCTGAACGACTTGGGGATGCGCAGCCGGTCGAGGGGTTCGACGGGGCGGGGGAAGTCGTGCACCGACAGCCGCTGCACGGACCGGTTGGCGGTCAGCACCAGCGGCGCGGGCCCGTCGGAGCGGCGGCCCAGGCCCGGGTCGAGCACCACGGCCAGGCCGGTGCGGCGCCCGGACGGCACGTGGACGACGTCGCCGGGCCGCAGCCGCTCCAGGCTGCGGGCGGCCTCGGCGCGGCGGGCCGCGGAGCGTTCGCGGGCCAGCTCGGCCTCGCGGTCCGACAGGCGGCGCCGCAGCGCCGCGTACTCCATGAAGTCGCCCAGGTGGCATTCGGCGGCCTGCGCGTACCCCGCCAGGGCCTCTTCGTTGCGGTGCACCTGCCGGGCCAGGCCGACGACGGCGCGGTCGGCCTGGAACTGGGCGAACGACTCCTCCAGCAGGGTGCGGGCGCGTTCGACGCCGACGGCGCCGACCAGGTTGACCGCCATGTTGTAGGACGGGCGGAAGCTGGAGTTGAGCGGGTAGGTGCGGGTGCCGGCCAGCCCGGCGACCGCCGCGGGGTCCACGCCCGGCCCCCAGATCACCACCGCGTGGCCCTCGACGTCGATGCCGCGCCGCCCGGCCCGCCCGGTCAGCTGGGTGTACTCGCCGGGGGTGAGGTCGACGTGGGCCTCGCCGTTCCACTTGTCGAGCCGTTCGATCACCACGGTCCGCGCCGGCATGTTGATGCCCAGCGCCAGCGTCTCGGTGGCGAACACCACCTTGATCAGCCCGCGGACGAACAGCTCCTCGACGATCTCCTTGAACGTCGGCAGCATGCCCGCGTGGTGGGCGGCGATCCCGCGTTCCAGCGCCGCCAGGAAGTCGTCGTAGCCGAGCACCGCCAGGTCCTCGCGGGCGATGTCGGCGGTGCGCAGCTCGACGTGGGCGCGGATCTCCTCGCTCTCCTCCTTGGAGGTCAGTCGCAGCCCGGCGTTCAGGCACTGCAGGACGGCCGTGTCGCAGCCGTTGCGAGAGAAGATGAACGTGATCGCGGGCAGCAGCCCCGCGCGGTCCAGACGCGCCACCACGTCGGGCCGGGACGGCGGCCGGTAACGGGCGGGCCGGGGCGCGCGGCGGCGGCCGGTGCGGCGGTTCTGGTTCAGCTTGGTGCGGCGCACCTCCTCCACCGCGATGCGCTGCAGCTGCGGATTGACCCGCGCCTGCCGGTTCGCGCCCTTGCCGACCTCCACGAACAGGTCGTACAGGCGCGTGCCGACCATCATGTGCTGGAACAGCGGGACGGGCCGGTGCTCGTCCACGATCACGGCGGTGTCGCCGCGGACGGCCTGCAGCCACTCGCCGAACTCCTCGGCGTTGCTGACCGTGGCCGACAGCGCCACGATCCGCACCGAGTCCGGCACGTGGATGATCACTTCTTCCCAGACGGCGCCGCGGAACCGGTCGGCCAGGTAGTGCACCTCGTCCATGACCACGAACGCCAGCCCGGACAGGGTCGGCGAGGCCGCATACAGCATGTTCCGCAGCACCTCGGTGGTCATCACCACCACGGGCGCCTCGCCGTTGACGCTGTTGTCGCCGGTGAGCAGCCCGACCTTCTCCGGACCGTAGCGGCGCACCAGGTCGGCGTACTTCTGGTTGGACAGCGCCTTGATCGGCGTGGTGTAGAAGCACTTGCGGCCGGCGGTGAGGGCCAGGTGGACGGCGAACTCCCCCACCACGGTCTTGCCGGAGCCGGTGGGCGCGGCGACCAGGACGCCGCTGCCGGACTCCAGGGCGCGGCACGCCTCGATCTGGAACGGATCCAGGTCGAAGTCGTACAGGGTCTGGAAGTCCAGCAGCGCGGGGCCGTTGCCCGCGGTGCGCCGGCGGAAGGCCGAGTAGCGCGCCGCGGGCGACTCGGTGGCCGACTGCGTGTCGGGAGGGGTCATGGGTCGAGCCTACGTTTCCCCCCGGCCCGAATCCCAATCGCGGACGCCGCGGCGCCCCGCGGGCCGGGGCCGGGTCAGCGGGCCGGGTCGGCGGGGCGCCCGCCCCGCTCCAGCTCGGCGTCGATCTCGTCCAGGTCCAGCGGGGACGGCTCGTCGTCGGACAGGCCCGCGTACGGGTCGGGGCGGCGGGCGCGGCGCCGGTCGTTGAAGAACGCCAGCACCGCCGACACCTCGAACAGCAGCAGGGTCGGCACGGCCAGCGCCAGCATCGTGAACGGGTCGCCGCTCGGCGTCGCCACGGCCGCGAACAGGAAGATCCCGAAGATCGCGATCCGCTGCGTCTTCTTGATCCGCTCGAAGCTGAGCACCCCGGCCAGGTTGAGGATCACCACGAACAGCGGCAGCTCGAAGGTCATGCCGAACACCAGCAGCATGGCCAGCACGTAGCCGAGGTAGTGGTCGACGGTGATCAGCGCGGTGACGTCGTCGATGGAGAAGCCGCCGAGGAACAGCTGCAGCCCCTTGTCGACGGTCAGGTAGGCCAGCACGGTCCCGACGATGAACAGCGGGATCGCCGCGCTGAGGAACACGTACGTCCAGCGCTTCTCCCGCCGGTACAGGCCGGGCGCCACGAACGCCCACAGCTGGTACAGCCACACCGGCGACGACAGCACGATGCCGATGATGAAGGAGATCTTCAGGCGGAGGAAGAACTGCTGGAAGATGGTGTTGACCACCAGCGTGCACTTGCCCGCCTCCAGCTGCTGCGACGCGGGCAGGGAGCAGTAGGGGTCCTTGAGGAAGTCCCAGATGGGCTGGAAGAAGATCCAGCCGACGATCGTCCCGACCAGCAGGGCCAGCAGCGACTTGATCAGCCGGTTGCGCAGTTCGCGCAGGTGGTCCATGAGCGGCATGCGGCCTTCGGGGTCGACGGCCTTGCCTCTCGGGCTCAGAAACTTCATCGTCGGCTTCGGGGTCGGGTGCCGATCACGCGGTCACGGTCGGGTCGGACGGCCGGCGCCCGGCGCGCGCGCCGTCCGGACGCGCGGGTCGCGCGCGGGACGCGTGCGCCCGCGGCGCACGGGGCCCGCCGGGCGGACGCCCGGAAGCCGCCCACCGCGGGTGCGGGACCGGCGCCGGGCGGTCAGGAGTTGCGGATCTTGTTCGGGTCGGAGACCGGGACGCCCTGGATCGGCTCTCCGGAGGGCAGGGGACGCCGCTGAGGGGTGCCGTCGGCGGCGGCCGCCTCGCGCTCCAGACGCGCGGCCTCCTCGCGGAGCCGGGCCGCCTCCTGGCGCGGGTCGCTCGGCGACGCGGCCGCGGGCTGGGCCGCGGTCTCCTCGTCCTCGCGCAGCCCCTTGGTCTCGGCCTTCAGGATCCGCACCGACTTGCCCAGCGAACGGGCCAGCTGCGGCAGCTTGGCCGAGCCGAACAGCAGCAGGACGACCACGAGAACGATCAAGATCTCGCTGGTGCCGAAATTACCCATGACATTCCTCTTCAGCAGGTCTACTCACGACGATCGTACGCCGTCCCGTCGGCGCCGCGCCTCCCCCCGGGCGGCCCTCTCCTGCAAGACCTCCAGTTCGTCGCGCAGCGCGGAGTGCCGCGGGGCGAGCCGCCGCCGGGCGCGGTCCAGCTGCCGCCCCAGGTGCCGGACACCGAGGTAGACCTTGAACGCGCACACCGCCAGCACGGCCAGACCCGCGAAGCCCAGCGCCACCGACGCACCGACCCATCCCACGTCCGCCACGGTAACCGACGCCGTCCGCTGCTGTCGTCACGCGGCACCGTCCGCGCGACACCGTCACGTGATGTTCATGAAAACGTCGTATCACCGCGCCGCGGCCCCGACAATGCCCGAGCCGGGCCCGGCGGCACGTTCCCCGGCGACACGCCCCGGTGATGCGTTCCCCGGTGATGCGTTCCCCGGCGACCCGCGGCCGCCGACGTCACATCTGCTCGTACAGCGCCAAGGCGCGGGCGGCGTCGTCGCGGACCGCGTCGGCCAGCTCGGTCGGCGCCACGACACGCCCCTGGTCGCCCAGGCGCAGCGCCAGGCCCCGCACCCAGCGGGTGTCGGAGGTGCGCAGCACGACCCGCAGCCGCCCCTCCCCCAGCTCCTCGACGCTCTCGCACGGGTAGTAGTCGGCGACCCAGCGTCCCTGCGCGGTCAGCTCCAACGTCACCACGACGTCGTCGGGCGACGGCCGGTACAGCCCGGCGTCCACGTCGCGCGGCTCGGCGTCCTCGGGGACCTGCGCGGGCACGTCGTCCAGCACCCGCAGCGAAGTGATGCGGTCCAGGCGGAACAGCCGCACCGCCTCGGCGCGGCGGCACCACCCCTCCAGGTAGGTGTTGCCCTCCACCACCAGCAGCCGCATCGGGTCCACGTCCCGCTCGGTGTTCTCGTCGCGCGCGGGCACGTAGTACGCCAGGTGCACGCGCCGCCCCCGCGCGATCGCGTCGCGCAGGCGCCCCAGGTGGCCGGCCGTGTCCGGCCCGCCGCCCGCGGCGACCTCCACCGCGACCTTGCTGGCCGGCGCGGCCGCCGCGCCCGCCGCGCTCTCCAGCTTGGCGATCACGCGGCTGAGCGCGTCGCGGTCGGGCAGGTCGGGGATGCCCGCCAGCATCCGCAGCGCCACCAGCAGCGCGCTGGCCTCGTCGGCCTTCAGCCGCAGCGGCCGGTCGATCGACTCGGCCTCGGTGACGATGATCTCGCCGCCCTCGTAGGACAGGTCGATCGGGCAGTACGGGTCGGGCGCGCGCAGCTCCACGCACCACAGCAGGTTCAGGTCGTCGATGAGCTGCTTCTCGGTGACGCCGAAGTCCTTGGCGGCCTGGTCCAGCGCCACCGAGTCCCGGCTGATGACGTACGGCACCAGCGCCAGCAGCCGCGCCAGCCGGCCGCTGGAGGTCGTCGTCCGGCCCGGCGCCCGTCCCCCGGGCGCCCCCGTCGTCCGCCCCGTCATCGCTCACTCCCCGTCGTCCGCTCGCATTCCGTCCGGCCGCCGCCCGCCGCCGGCCCCCGCCCGGCGCTCATCGGCCGCTGCCCGCCAGCGCGGCCTTGAGCTGCCAGATGACCGCCTCCCGCAGGTCCGGCGGGTCCAGCACCACCACGTCGTCGGCGAACCGCGCCAGGTAGGGCGCGAAACGGTCCACGTCCCGGAACGTGAGCGTGGCCTCGTCCCAGGTGCCGTCCCCCACCGGCCGCACGTCGCGCGCCCAGCGCCGCGGCCCGTGCGCCGCGCCCGCGCGCAGCCGCACCTTCGCCGGACGCGGCTCGCTCACCGGCTCCCCCCAGTCGAACGCGATGCGCCGCACGTCCACCCCCGGCGGGACGGTGACGCTGCCGGGCGGGCCGTCCGGCACCACCTCCCCGACGATGCGGCTCAACCGGAACACCCGCGTCTCGTCGCGGTCCCGGTCGTGCCCCACCACGTACCAGCGGCCCCGGCGGCTGACCACGCCCCACGGCTCCAAATGCCGCCGCGTCGCCGACGTGCGCCCCACCCCCTGGTAGTCGAACGCCACGGGACGGCCGTCGCGCACCGCCTCCCACAACGCCGGGAACGACGGCTCGCCGGTGTCCAGCCGCGGCTCGATGCCCGGCGCGGTCGCCGTGTCGGTCTCCACCCCGGCGGCGCGCAGCTTCAGCAGCGCCCCCGACGCCGCGTCCGCCATGCTGGCGCGCTGCCACACCCGGGCGGCCAGCCCCAGCACCGCCGCCTCGTCCGGCGTCAGATGGATGTCGGGCAGCTCGTAGTCCTGCCGGGGGATCCGGTAGCCGATCTCCTCGCCGCCCGCGCCCTGCTGGTCGCTGCCGACCTCCAGCGGCACCCCCAGCTCCCGCAGCTCCTCCTTGTCGCGCTCGAACATCCGCTTGAACGCCTCGTCGGAGTCGGGGTAGCCGGGCACCGCCCGGCGGATCTGCTCGGCGGTCAGATAGCGCCGCGTGGCCAGCAGACAGACCACCAGATTGAGCAGGCGCTCGGTCTTGCGCCGCGACACGTGGCCACCACCTCGAAACTGTGCTGCGGTCCGCTCGGCGAGCCCGCGCGTTCCCGGACGATTCCTCCGACCAGGACGCTACCGTTTCCTGCTGTGATCCGATGGCGCAAAGGCACGGTTGACAGCGTCCGCCGGGAATGGCCGGGCGCGATCGAGCTCGACGTGACGATCGACGGCGACGGCGCCCGCCGGGCCCTGGCCTACACGCATCTGGTCGGCAGACCGCAACCGGGAGACACCGTCCTGCTCAACACTACGGCCTTGGCGCTCGGCCTGGGCACCGGCGGCTACGCCATGGTCGTCGCGGTGCCCGACCGGCTGCCGCCCGACCCGACCGGGCCCGGCCACCTGGTCAAGGCCCGCTACACGCCGCTGCAGGCCACCGTGCTGGGCGCCGACGAACAGGGCTCCCCCCACCACGAGACCCTCCGCGACGCCGACTCCCTGGACGGCATGCCGGTGATCGTCGCGGACCTGCACTCGGCGCTGCCGCCGATCCTGGCGGGCCTGCTGGCCGACCGGCCCGGCACCCGCGCGGTGTACGTGATGACCGACGGCGGCGCCCTGCCCGCCTGGTTCTCCATGTCGATCGCGCGCCTGCGGGAGGCGGGCGCGCTGGCCGCCACCGTCACCGTCGGGCAGGCCTTCGGCGGCGACCTGGAGGCGGTGACCGTCCACACCGGCCTGCTGGCCGCCCGCCTGGTGCTGGACGCCGACGTGGCGGTCGTGGCGCAGGGGCCCGGCAACCTGGGCACCGGCACCCGCTGGGGCTTCTCGGGCGTCGCGGCGGGCGAGGCCGTCAACGCCGCCGCCGTGCTGTCGGGCCGCCCCGTGGCGTCCCTGCGCGTCAGCGAAGGCGACGCGCGGGAACGCCACCAGGGCGTGTCCCACCACAGCCTCACCGCCTACGGACGCGTCGCCCTGGCCCGCGCCCAGGTCGTCGTCCCGGAACTGGGCGGCAAGCTCGGGCAGCGGGTGGCGCAGCAGGCGGCCCCGCTGGGGGAGCGCCACGAGCTGGTGCCGGTGCCAGTGGACCGCTTGGAGGACGCCCTGCGCGCCGCCGAGCAGGACTGGGGGGTGCGCCTGTCCACGATGGGCCGCCGCCTGGACCAGGACATGGCCTACTTCCTGTCCGCGGCCGCCGCGGGCCGCCACGCCGCCGCCCTGCTCACCTGACCGGCCGTCACGTCCGGCCGCACCCCCTCGGGGACCCCCTCCGGGGTGGAGAAGTCGCGGAAGGTGAACGCGCTCGGAGCGGCCCCCGCTCGCGCAGCAGCTCCAGGCGCTCCACCGCCTCCTCCACCGTGGGGATGCGGCCGGCGGGGACCCACCACAGCGCCTGGTGGGCGTCCACGTGCCGCCGGAACCACTCCCGGCGGCGGCGCAGCGCCTCCAGGTGGGCGCTGCGGTAGACGAAGTTCCACAGCGCCTCCCGCGACTCCCACACCGAGGGGTTGACGAGCACGTCGGCGCCGACGGGGCGCACGCCGGTCGCGCCGTCGGCGCCCTCCCCCACCAGGCGCCACACGAAGCCGGGCGATCGGTCGGCCGGCGCGTCGATCGGTTCGAGCAGGGACACGAAATCCGCCATGCCCGGGGGCGTCCAGGGGCTCCTTCAGCGTGCCCACGTTGATCTGGGCGAGATGGTGCACGGCCCGGAAGACGGCACCGGTCAGTGCACTCCCAGGAGGTCCACGACGAACACCAGCGTGTCGTCCCCCTTGATCCCGGCCTGCGGCAGCCCCTGCTTGCCGTACCCCAGCGACGGCGGCACCACCAGCAGCAGGCGGCTGCCCACCTTCTGCCCGACCAGCGCCTGATCCCAGCCCTTGATCACCTGACCGGTGCCGATCGTCACCGCGTACGGGCGGCCGCTGCGCCACGACGAGTCGAACTCGCGGCCGTCCCGCCAGAACACCCCCACATACTGCAACGCCACCAGCCGCCCCTTGGCGACCGGCGGCCCCTCCCCCTGGATCAGCGTCCGCACCTGCAGCGTCTTGGGCGCCGCCGCCCGCGGGACGCTCACCTTCGGCGCCTGCCCCGGCGCCCCCGGCGTCACCCTCGGCAGCTTCGGGTCGTCCAGCCGCTGCTCGCGGCCCCGCGCATGCGCCGTCCTGCCGTACACACCCCGAATGTCCAGGACGTACACGAGCGAATCGCCCGCGCCCACCTGATGCTGGGTGTCGCCCTTGTCGCCGTACCCCTCCTCAGGAGGGATCTTCGCCACCACCCGATCCCCGGGCCGCACACCCAGCAACGCCTTGTCCAACCCCGGCACCAGGCGCCCGGTCGGAAACGCCCCCGGCTGCCCGCTGATATAGCTGTTGGCCAGCAGCTTGTTGCCGTCCTTGTTCCACCGGTACCCGACATAGTCGGCCACCACCAGATCGCCCTTGCGCGCGCCCTCGCCGCCGCCCTTCCCCTTCACCAGGGTCTTCACCGCGAGCTCTTCGCTCGGCGCCCCCTTGGGAAACGACACCTCCGGGCGCACCCCGAACTTGCCCCGGACCGACACCTCGACGTCGCCCCCGCCGGAACACGCGGCGGCCAACGCCAAAGGCCCCGCCAGCACGACGCCCACCAGCGACGCCAACACACGACGGCGCATGCGGCTCCTCACCAAACGCACTGCGACCCGAACTGAGCGCACACCCTACCGCCAAGGTGACCCGCCAGTAGCCCCGCACGCGAAACCGGAGCCGCCACCGCAGGCGAACGGGAGCGGGGGCGGCACGGCCCCGGCCGCACCGCCCCCGCTCCCGGACGAACGCGCCCCGATCACATGCCGGCGATCAGCTTGTCGACCCGCTCGTCCACCGACCGGAACGGATCCTTGCACAGCACCGTCCGCTGCGCCTGATCGTTCAGCTTCAGATGCACCCAGTCGACCGTGAAGTCCCGCCGCTTCTCCTGCGCCCGCCGGATGAACTCCCCGCGCAGCCGCGCCCGCGTCGTCTGCGGCGGCACCGACTTCGCCTCGAAGATGTCCAGGTCGCGCGTCACCCGCTCCACCGACCCGCGCTTCTCCATCAAGTAGTACAGGCCCCGACCGCGATGCACGTCGTGGTACGCCAGATCCAGCTGCGCCACCCGCGGCGACGACAGCGGCAGATCGTACTTGCGCCGGTACCGCTCGATCAGCCGGTACTTCGTCACCCAGTCGATCTCCCGGGACACCAGGTCCAGATCGCCGGTCTCCACCGCCCGCAGCGTCCGCTCCCACAGGTCCAGCACCCGCTCGACCACCGCGTCCCCGCCGCGCCGGTCGATGAAGTCCTTCGCCTTGCCGTAGTACTCCTTCTGGATCTCCAGCGAACTGGCCTCCCGGCCGTTGGCCAACCGCACCTTGCGCCGCCCCGTCATGTCGTGGCTGACCTCGCGGATCGCCCGGATCGGGTTCTCCAGCGTCAGGTCCCGCATCACCACGCCCGCCTCGATCATCCGCAGCACCAGGTCGGTCGCGCCCACCTTCAGCAGCATCGTGGTCTCGCTCATGTTCGAGTCGCCCACGATCACGTGCAGCCGGCGGAACCGCTCGGCGTCGGCGTGCGGCTCGTCCCGCGTGTTGATGATCGGCCGCGACCGGGTCGTCGCCGACGAGACCCCCTCCCAGATGTGCTCGGCCCGCTGCGACACGCAGTACACCGCCCCCCGCGGCGTCTGCAGCACCTTCCCCGCACCGCAGATGATCTGCCGCGTCACCAGGTACGGGATCAGCACGTCCGCCAGCCGCCCGAACTCCCCGTGCCGCCCCACCAGATAGTTCTCGTGGCACCCGTAGGAGTTGCCCGCCGAGTCGGTGTTGTTCTTGAACAGGTAGATGTCGCCGGCGATGCCCTCCTCCCGCAGACGCCGCTCGGCGTCCACCAGCAGGCCCTCCAGGATCCGCTCACCGGCCTTGTCATGCGTCACCAAGTCGATGACGCTGTCACACTCGGGCGTCGCGTACTCGGGGTGGCTGCCCACGTCCAGGTAGAGCCGCGCGCCGTTGCGCAGGAACACGTTGCTGCTGCGGCCCCACGACACCACCCGCCGGAACAGGTAGCGGGCCACCTCGTCGGGTGACAGCCGCCGCTGCCCGCGGAAGGTGCAGGTGACGCCGTACTCGTTCTCGAGCCCGAAGATGCGCCTGTCCACACCAGCGAGCCTATGCGGCGGGACCGCCGGTTGGCAGTCTCCCCAGCCTCCCGTTTCGCAGCCGTCGGCAGACCGAAGACGGCCACCGCGGACAGGTTTGAAACCGCACCGGCCCGCGCCTTTACGATGTAGATCACGACAGGGCGCGTGAAAAACCCGCCGTGACCAGCCGCCCCGACACCGGCGGCACCGATCACGACGGGTCACCGGAACACGCCAGAACGCGCCCCGACCGCTCAGGACGCCCCGGAACCGCCGTCCCCCGACGACGCGCCCTCGCCCGACGCCTCACCGCCGCCGGACCCGCCGTCGTCCGCCTCACGCAGCAACGCCTCGATCCGCGCCGCCGGCAACCGCCGGAACAACCGGTGCTCCCGGTTGCGGTCCAACACCGCGACCTCCAACGACGTCGCCTCCAACCGGCGATCGTGATCCTGCGCCTCCAACGACCGCACCGCCGCCCGCAGCGCCTCCGCCAGACCCATCCCCTCCCGGAACCGGTCCTTCAACGCCTGCGCCACCGCGTCGGCCTGACCGCCCATCGCCACATAACCGTGCTCGTCGGCCACCGAACCGTCGAACGTCAACCGGTAGATCTGGTCCGAGGAGGCGTCCTCCCCCACCTCGGCCACCACCAGCTCCACCTCGTACGGCTTGTTCGTCTCCGTGAAGATCGTCCCCAGCGACTGCGCGTACACGTTCGCCAACCCGCGCGCCGTCACATCACGCCGGTCGTACTGGTACCCGTTGATGTCGGCGTACCGCACCCCGCCCAGCCGCAGAGCCTCGAACTCGTTGTACTTGCCGACCGCCGCGAACGCGATCCGGTCGTAAATCTCACTGATCTTGTGCAGCGCCCGAGACGGATTGTCCGCCACGAACAGGATGCCGTCGTCATACTGCAGCACCACGACACTGCGGCCCCGCGCGATCCCCTTCCGCGCGTAGTCCGCCTTGTCCTTCATCTGCTGTTCGGGCGACACATAGAACGGCATGGACACCGGTCTGGATCCCTTCTATCGCAGCGGAGCGGTCGGACCACCGGGCGACTCGAAACGAGCCTCCACCACGGCCTGCGCCAACGCGCCCACCTCGTCCTCACCCAGCCTGCGGTAACCGTCGGCCGTCACCGTCGCCACCACCGGGAAGATCCGGCGCGTCAGATCCGGCCCACCCGTCGCCGAATCGTCATCGGCCGCGTCGTACAACGCCTGCACGCACACCATCGCCGCATCCTCGGCCGACAGATCCGCACGGTACAGCTTCTTCAACGCCCCCCGCGCGAACACCGACCCCGAACCGATCGAATGGAACTCCCGCTCCTCGTACCGGCCCCCCGCCGCGTCATAGGAGAAGATCCGCCCCTCGTCCCGCTCCTCGTCGTACCCGGCGAACAACGGCACCACCGCAAGACCCTGCATCGCCAGACCCAGATTCCCCCGGATCATGGTCGCCAGCCGGTTCGCCTTGCCCTCCATCGACAGCGGACGGCTCTCCCGCTTCTCGTAATGCTCCAGCTCCACCTGGAACAGCCGCACGAGCTCCATCCCGATCCCCGCGGTGCCCGCCACCGCGATCGCCGAGAACTCGTCCGCCCGGAACACCTTCTCCACATCGCGCTGAGCGATCATATGCCCCGCGGTCGCACGCCGGTCGCCCGCCATCACCACACCGCCGGGGAACGTCACCGCCACGATCGTCGTACCGTGCGGAATCTCCTCCCCCGCGGACGACTCCGGCAGCACACGCCGCCCAGGCAGCAACTCCGGCGAGTACATCGCCAGAAACTCCGTGAACGACGTCGTGTCAGGGCTACCGAACAACGCCGGCAAACGCCGAAAGTGCGAATCGTGGGACCCCACGCGACTCCTTCCCTCCACCACGGCGCCGGCCGCCCACACGAGCACCGGCGCGGACGACTAGACCCTACTGTTCGAACCACGCTCACCGCATGCAGCGAGCTCCTCACCCCGATCCGCCCACGGCGAAACCACCCCCCGCACGAGCACCCGCCCCCACCGCCACGCCCGACACCGCACACCCGGCCACTACGATGACCATGTGGTGTGGCGTCCTCCAGGCCCCCAAGGCCCCCCGCCCGGACAACCGGGCTGGCCGAGCCCCCTCGGCCAACCGACCTGGCCCAGCGCCCCAGGGCAACCCGCATGGCCCTCGCGGCGTCCCCACACCATCCCCGCCTACGCCGCCATCCCGGCCCCCGCACCCCTCGACACACCCCTCCCCGACGACGCCGACCCCTTCACACGCGCCGAACACGAAACCCGGCTCATCGTCGGCTCCCCCTGGTGGCCCACCGCCACTCCGCTCCAACGCCAGCAAGCCCTCGCCCCCCAACTGCTGTCCCTCCCAGACCACAGCTGGTGGCTCCACGGCGCCTGGGCCCGCTGGTACCGCTGGCACCCCGCCGACAGCCGCTGGTTCCTCACCCCGCCGCCCCACGGCCACGCCCGCACCACCGCCCTCCCCCTCCAACCCGGCTACACCCCGCCCCTCATCGCCCCGGAAATCCTCCCCACCGGCCCCGACTACACCCAGGACTACGGCCCGCCCCGCGCCATCGCCGGCGCCCCCCTCTCCGGCGCCGTCCTCTACCGCCTGCGCTCCGTCATGGCCGAAGCCGCCCAGGCACCCCCCGCCGACTACCCCCTCGGCTGGACCTTCTTCCTCCACGGCACACCCAGCACCATCGCCGCCACATGGAGCGCCACGCTCTGGTGCGCCTCCGTCCCCGCCTTCGACCCCGAAGCCCACGCCGATCTGCTCGACCTGTGGAACCCCCACCTCGCCCAGCCCTACGGCGACCAAGGCCGCCTCCGCTGGCTCGCCCCGCCGCCCCTCCACACCATCATCGGCCTCTACACCGAACGCCTCCGCGCAGGACGCCCCGACGCCGCCGCCCAGCTCATCCGCTGCATGGTCATGACCGCCCAGGCCCTCCGCGACGACCCCCGCTTCCACCTGCGCGCCACCGCCCTGCTCGCCATGATCGAGCCCCTGCAGGCCAACCCCGGCCTCGACCACCCCGCCCTCCCCTACGGCGACCAGGCCGTCGAACGCGAATGGCGCACCCGCTGCCCCGCCCCCCTCGCCGCCGCGCTCTTCGCCGACTCCGCCCCCGGCGAACGCTTCCAAATGGCCGTCTACGACCTCGCCACCGCACTGCGCCCCCTGTGCGGAGACCCCGACGACGCCGCCTTCGTCGAACCCCGCGAGGCCGCCACCGCCCTCCTCGCCGCCGACATGGCCGCCTACCGCCCCGACCTCGCCGCCCCCGTCTCCCGCTGGCTCGACCCCGAGCTGCGCACCCTACTCACCGACATCGTCCTGCAGGACGCCCACCCGCTGCGCGAACTCTGGCCCGCCGACGAAGCCCCCTCCGAACGCCTCACCCCGTCCGACACCGACACCGCCCTCGCCGTCCTCAGCGCCTCCGCAGCCGTCGGATTCGCCTGGACGCGCCTCGCCGGAGGCATCCCCATCCCACCGCGCGGCTTCACCGTTCCCAACGCCTACATCGCCCGCATGGACGCCCTCCGCGCCGTCCCCACCGCCGTCGACGTCCCCCTCAACGGAACGACCGGCGACGCCGCACAGAGCGACACTTCGCAGAGCGACACGGCACACAGGGACACGGCCGAGGACGACGTGTGCGCAATCACCGACCCGGACCAGGTGATCGACCAGCGCCCCGGCCCCGACCCCTGACAGCCGACCCCGTCCCGGTGCAATACGCCCGGTTCCTCAAGGGCGTGGTCGCCGGCCCACCCACGACACCGGCACTGAACGGATCGACGCCGGCCGAACCGATAGGACCCCAGGCAGCCCTTCCCCAGGGGCCAGGAACTTTCCCAAAGGGCGCATGGTCGCGGAATCCACCGCAGCGCCGACGCCGCTCGAGGAGCAGAGCGGTCGGTCATTGACAAGGCCCCGCCAGGCCCAGGAGTGTCGCCGCTCAGCACAGGCGGCTCACAGTTCGAGACCAGCGTCCCGGACCCGACCTGCCCCCGCCTCCGGCCCCTCGAGCATCGATCAGCCCGTCCAGGGCGGGTGGGCACCACGGGCGAGGAGCGTCGCCTTGGGACGCGCGGTCGCGGTACCCGCCCAGAAGCCCGGCGTCCAAACGGCGACCGACGCCGCTCGAGGAGCGGAGCGGTCGGTCATTGACAAGGCCCCGCCAGGCCCAGGAGTGTCGCCGCTCGGCACAGGTGGTGCCCAGTTTGAAGCGGACCGGCTCGACGGGTCTCAGCCGGTCGGGGCTCCCGTGTCGGCGTCCCACTCACCGGGACGACCGGCGACGCCGCACAAAGCGACACTCCGCAGAGCGACACGGCACACAGGGACACGGCCGAGGACGGCGTGTGCGCGGTCGCCGACCCGGACCAGGTGATCGACCAGCGCCCCGGATCCGACCTCTGACAGCCGACCCCGCCTCCGGCTCCTCGAGCACCGATCAACCCGACAACGGCCGAACCGACCGGAGCCCAAGCGGCCCTTCCCCAAGGGCCAAGAACGTCGCCCAAAGGGCGCGTGGTCGCGGAATCCACCCGCAGCGCCGACGCCGCTCGAGGAGCAGAGCGGTCGGTCATTGCGAAGTCGCGCCAGGCCCAGGAGTGTCGCCGCTCGGCACAGGTGGCTTCCAGTTTGAAGCGGACCGGCTCGACGAGTCTCAGCCGGTCGGGGCTCCCGTGTCGGCGTCCCACTCACCGGAGAAGATCGCGGCCCACGGCATGCTCTCGATCTCCTCTTCCACGGCGACGGCGGCCTTCCGGAACTCCCCGTCCTGCCGGCGGTACGGCTCCCACGCGTCCAACGGCACCATCCGAGGATCGACGTCGGGCTCGGTGAACGACAGCCGCGTGCCGCCGCTCTCGTCAGGGACCTCCCGGACGAGCCGCCGCTGGACGTAGTCCGCGGCCCTCCGGAGGGCGACGGGATCGTCGCCGAGCTGCCCCATGCCGGTGTTGCAGCCCGTGCACAGCATGCCGCGCACGTCACCCGTGCCATGGTCGTGATCGACGTGTTCGGCGGGCCTGTCGCAGCAGATCGCGCACAGCCCCACCTGCAGGTGGAGCAGCAGTTCCGCATCCTCGTGGTCGATACCGTACTTCTGGCGGAGGTGGTAGTGGCGCCGCGATCTATGATCCCTCGGCCTCGGCTGGGCCCACTTGCTCAAACTTCGCAGCAGATGGCGGTTGGCGCGGTTGAGGACCGTCGCGCCGAGGTCGATCATCATGCGCCGCGCATGCGGGCCTCTACCCTCCAGGTACAGGGCGGCGTCGCGCATCCGCTGCGGGTCGTCCTCGAACTGGCCGAGCGCTCCGTTGCACTTGAAACACAGCAGGTGCCGGACGAGCCCGGTCATGTGGTCGTGGTCGACGTGCTTGGCGGCGCTCCGCAGGCAGATGACACACACTCCACCCTGGAGGGCCTTCATCTGCTCGACCTGTTCCGCGGTGATCCCGTAGCGAAGCTTGAGTAGGAAGTTGCGGTGGCCGCCGTGCTTGCGCTGCTTGTACTCGGCTATCACCGCGTTGTGGCAGGGCTTGCAATAGCTCGACAGCCCTGAACTGCGCGTCCGGTTGCGGCCGAATTCACCGAACGGCTTGGTCTCCTTGCAGCGAGGGCAGTATTTCATGCCCTCGGGGACAGTCGGACGGGCGCGGTACGGCCTCGTCTGCTTGCCTTGTTTCGCCTGCCCCTTCCGATAGGACTTGGCGTTGCGCCGGCCGAAGCACTCCTTGCAGTAGAGAGCCAGCCCATCGGGGGACGCTTTACGCTTCCAGAACTCCGAGACAGGTTTTTCCTGACCGCAGTCTCGACATTTCTTGGTCAACACGGCCCCGACCCTATAACCCGCCCAACGCCGTGTCAGCGCTTTTGAGGAGACGACCAAGAAATGACTAACATCCGCTCTATTCGATATGTCCGGTTTGTATTACTGACCACCCTTTTGCACGAAACCGCGGACGAATTCCTCTGCGTTTTCTTCGAGAACTTCGTCGATTTCATCCAGAATTGCGTCGACGTCGTCGTCGAGCTTTTCCTTGCGCTCCTGCAGTTCCTCGGTGTTCGCCGCCTGGGTCTCCTCGACCTCTTCGGTGCGGCGCGTGGTCTGCTTCTGACCGCCGGTGTCCCTCGTGGCCATCCCGTAACCTCCTCTGCCGGTTGCCCCCACCCTATCTCCGATCATGGGCGGTGAGCGGATCATGAAGAGTCGTTTCACCGCCTCGGGGGCCCGGGGGCCTGGTGGGGTTATCGCCCGTCCCCCGACCAGCGAAACGGTCAAAACGGTCACAAATAAGCAGCGCCCCCTGCATGGCGCATTACCGCCTGGGGGCGCGTGCGGGAGACCGCGGGGCCGGCTCAGGCCTCGCCGGTCAGGGTGGCGACCAGGTCGGCGGCGGTGCGGCAGCGGTCCAGCAGGGCGCCCACGTGCTGCTTGGTGCCCCGCAGGGGCTCCAGCGTCGGGACGCGCTGAAGGGATTCGCGGCCGGGGACGTCGAAGATGACCGAGTCCCAGGACGCGGCGGCCACCGAGTCGGCGTACTGGCGCAGGCAGCGGCCGCGGAAGTAGGCGCGGGTGTCCTCGGGCGGGTTCTCGATGGCGTGCCGCACCTCGTCCTCGGAGACGATGCGCTCGAACCGGTTGCGCGCGACCAGGCGGTTGTACAGGCCCTTGTCGGGGCGGATGTCGCTGTACTGCAGGTCGATCATCTGCAGGCGCGGGTGGGACCAGTCGATGCCGTCGCGGCTGCGGTAGCCCTCGAGCAGTTCCAGCTTGGCGACCCAGTCGAGCTCGCGGGACAGCTGCAGGGGGTCCTCGCCGAGGCGGTGCAGGACCGACTCCCAGCGGTCCAGGACGTCCTTGGTCATCTCGTCGACGTCGGCGCCGTAGCGGTCCTCGACGTACTTGCGGGACTGCTCCAGGTACTCCATCTGGAGCTGGACGGCGGTCATCTTGCGGCCGTCGCGCAGGGTGAGCAGGCGCTTGCAGGTCGGGTCGTGGGAGACGGCGCGCAGCGCGGCGACGGGCATGTCGACGGACAGGTCGACGGTGAGGAAGCCGTCTTCGATCATGGCGAGGACCAGGGAGGTCGTGCCGAGCTTGAGGTAGGTGGAGACCTCGCTCATGTTGGCGTCGCCGATGATCACGTGGAGGCGGCGGTACTTCTCGGGGTCGGCGTGGGGTTCGTCGCGGGTGTTGATGATCGGGCGTTTGAGGGTGGTCTCCAGGCCCACCTCGACCTCGAAGAAGTCGGCGCGCTGGCTGATCTGGAAGCCGTCGCCGCGGCCGTCGACGCCGATGCCGACGCGTCCGGCGCCGGTGACGACCTGGCGGGAGACGAAGAAGGGGGTGAGGTGGCGGACGATGTCGGCGAAGGGCGTCTCGCGTCGCATGAGGTAGTTCTCATGGCAGCCGTAGGAGGCGCCCTTGTTGTCGGTGTTGTTCTTGTAGAGCTGGATGGGGTGGGTGCCGGGGATCATGGCGGCGCGCTGGGCGGCGTCGGCCATGACGCGTTCTCCGGCCTTGTCCCAGATGACGGCGTCGCGGGGGTTGGTGCATTCGGGGGCGGAGTATTCGGGGTGGGCGTGGTCGACGTAGAGCCGCGCGCCGTTGGTGAGGATGACGTTGGCGAGGCCGAGGTCCTCGTCGGTGAGCTGGCTGGGGTCGGCGACCTCGCGGGCGAGGTCGAATCCACGGGCGTCGCGGAGGGGGTTCTCCTCCTCGAAGTCCCAGCGGGCCCTTCTGGCCCGCGCCGCGGACGCCGCGAGGTAGGCGTTGACGACCTGCGAGGAGGTCACCATCGCGTTGGCCCCTGGCTGGCCCGGTACGGAGATGCCGTACTCGGTCTCGATGCCCATCACCCGCCGAACACTCATATCGTCGAGCCTATAGGGGCGGAGGATGTCGAGCCATGGGCGTCCTCCTCATGGCTCCGGGGTGTCGGGTCGGACGGGGGGTTGCCGGTGGTTTCGCCGGTGGCGGCGTGCCGGTGCTCCGTTTCGGCTGCGGGGGCGGTGGCGGGCCGTGTGCGGGCGGGGTTGCGCAGGCCGCGGTCGGCGAGGCGGACGCGGTCGAAGGAGTCGCGCAGGCGGGGTTTGAGCCATGCGGCGGCGGGGCGTTCGATGAGGCGGTGGATGAGGTAGGCGGCGGGGAACACCGCGGCGATGAGGAGGACGGTGGCGGCCCAGAGCGGCAGTCGGGGGTAAAGGTGTCGTGCGATGACGGGTCCGATTTCGTAATGGATCAGGTAGGTGGGGTAGGTGAGGGCGCCGAGGGTGGCGAGGCGGCGCCAGCGGATGCGGCGGAGGCGTCCGGTGGCGACGAGGGCGATGGTGGCGTAGAGGGCGGTGATGATCAGGGGGGCGGCGGGCCAGGCGTCGGCGGGGGCGATGTCGTAGGGCTTGCCGGTGGCGGTGGGGAGGGCGTGCCGGATGGAGACGGCCCAGGAGAAGGCGGCGATGCCCCAGAGGAGGGTGGTGGGGCCGAAGCGGTGGATGAGGTAGAAGGCCATTCCGGCGATGAAGTAGGGGGCGTGGCCGGGGATGAGGAGGGCTTCGAGGGTCTGGTTGCCGGTTTCGTCGGCGAAGAGGGCGAGGACGGTCCAGGCGCCCATGAAGGCGACGCAGTTGCGGTAGGTGGTTCCGGCGAGGACGAGCAGGGCGATGAGCGCGTAGAAGTGCATCTCGACCCAGAGGGTCCAGTAGACGCCGCTGACGTCTTCGACGCCCATGCCGCGCTGGAACATGGTGAGGTTGGGGACGAGGTTTTCGGGGCGGCCCTTGCCGAGGCCGGTGGTGAGGTAGATGGCGCCGACGAGGGCGACGCTGAACCAGTAGGCGGGGTAGAGGCGGGTGACGCGGGAGACGGTGAAGTCGGCGAGGCCGCGTCCCCAGGCGCTCATGAGGATGACGAAGCCGCTGATGAGGAAGAACAGTTCGACGCCGAGGTAGCCGAACTGGGTGGCGAGGGAGAGGGGGGCGTGGAGTTCGCGGGCGGCGTGGTCGTCACCCCAGGGGCCGGCGTTGCTTCCGGTGAAGTGGTAGAGGACGACGGCCGTGGCGGCGAGGAAGCGGAGCAGGTCGAGCTCGTAGAGCCTGGTGCGGCCTGCGGGGTTGGTGTTGGTGGTGGTGTCGGCGGGAGACATCGCGTCGAGCCTAGGGGACGGTTCGGACGTCTGCGCACGGTCGGCGGGTGTGGGCGGAGCGTGGTGGCCGGGGGTGGGGTGCTGTTGTGCTCGACATGTCGAGCAGTACGGATGTGGGCCGTTCCGCGGCTTGGTCGTCCGCTCGGTCGGCGTGTCCGGTGGCGGTCTGGGGGCCTGGCGTGCCGGTCGGCGTGGGGGCGTGTGGGCGCGTGTAAGCCCCTCCATCGCCTCCTGGTGGTCGACCTGTAGCTGCTGTGCCCGTCACCGTGGGGGCGTGTAGCGGGGGCGCGTTGCCGGTTGCGGCGGGATCCCGAGCTGGGCGGCCAGCTTGCCGAGTCACCGTGGGGGCGTGTAGCGGGGGTGCGTTGCCGGGGGTGGAATGCGGCGCGGCGGCCACCGGAGGGTGGCCGCCGCGTCAGGTCGTCGGTGATCGGTGCGGTGGTGCGGGCTCCTACAGGTACTGGCCGGTGTTGGCGACGGTGTCGATGGACCGGCCGGCCTCGGCGCCCTGCTTGCCGGAGACGAGGGTGCGGATGTAGACGATGCGCTCGCCCTTCTTGCCGGAGATGCGGGCCCAGTCGTCGGGGTTGGTGGTGTTGGGCAGGTCCTCGTTCTCGCTGAACTCGTCGACGCAGGCGGCGAGCAGGTGGGAGACGCGCAGGCCCTTCTGGCCGGTTTCCAGGTACTGCTTGATGGCCATCTTCTTGGCCCGGTCGACGATGTTCTGGATCATCGCGCCGGAGTTGAAGTCCTTGAAGTAGAGGACCTCCTTGTCGCCGTTGGCGTAGGTGACCTCGAGGAAGCGGTTCTCCTCGGTCTCGGCGTACATCCGCTCGACGACGCGCTGGATCATCGCCTCGACGGTGGCCTCGGGGCTGCCGCCGTGTTCGGCGAGGTCGTCGGGGTGCAGCGGCAGGTCGGGCTTGATGTACTTGGAGAAGATGTCCTTGGCGGCCTCGGCGTCGGGCCGCTCGATCTTGATCTTGACGTCCAGGCGGCCGGGCCGCAGGATCGCCGGGTCGATCATGTCCTCGCGGTTGGAGGCGCCGATGACGATGACGTTCTCCAGGCCCTCCACGCCGTCGATCTCGCTGAGCAGCTGCGGGACGATGGTGTTCTCCACGTCGGAGGACACGCCCGAGCCGCGGGTGCGGAAGATGGAGTCCATCTCGTCGAAGAAGACGATGACGGGGGTGCCGGCGGAGGCCTTCTCGCGGGCCCGCTGGAAGACCAGGCGGATGTGGCGCTCGGTCTCGCCGACGTACTTGTTGAGCAGCTCGGGGCCCTTGATGTTGAGGAAGAAGCTCTTGCCCTCCTGGCCGGTCTTCTCGGCGACCTGCTTGGCGAGGGAGTTGGCGACGGCCTTGGCGATGAGGGTCTTGCCGCAGCCGGGCGGGCCGTAGAGCAGGACGCCCTTGGGCGGGCGCAGGTGGTGTTCGCGGAACAGGTCCGCGTGCAGGTAGGGCAGCTCGATGGCGTCGCGGATCATCTCGATCTGGGAGGCGAGTCCGCCGATCTCCTCGTAGGAGATGTCGGGGACCTCTTCCAGGACGAGTTCCTCGACCTCGGCCTTGTGGATCTTCTCGTAGGCGTAGCCGGAGCGCGGTTCCAGCATGAGGGAGTCGCCGGCGCGCAGCGGGACGCCGCGCAGGGGTTCGGCGAGCTTGACCACGCGTTCTTCGTCGGCGTGGGCGATGACGAGGGCGCGTTCGCCGTCGTCGAACAGCTCCTTGAGCATGACGACTTCGCCCTGGTCTTCGAAGTCGAGGGCCTCGACGACGTTGAGGGCCTCGTTGAGCAGGACCTCTTGGCCGCGCTGCAGCTTTTCGACGTCGACGGCGGGGCTGACGTTCACCCGCAGCTTGCGGCCGCCGGTGAAGATGTCGACCGTTCCATCGTCGCGTGCGCCGAGGAAGACGCCGAAGCCGGACGGCGGTTGCGCGAGTCTGTCGACCTCCTCCTTGAGCGCCACGATCTGCTCGCGGGCTTCCTTGAGGGTCGCCACGAGGCGTTCGTTCTGCCCCGTCACGGCGGCCAGGTTGGCCTGCGCCTCGTGGAGGCGTTCCTCAAGGACCCGAACTTGGCGCGGGGATTCCGCGAGCTTGCGGCGCAGCACGGAGATCTCCTCCTCCAGGAAGGACACCTGCGTTCGAAGGTCCCTGACCTCCTTGTCGTGCTGCGCCCTGCGCGCGCCAGCATCGTCTCGAGCGGCCACGCCCCGTCACCTCCTCACGAAGAGAGCCGACGACCTACTGAGACCCTACCTATCTGGCGGGCTTCCGTAACCTGCCCTTTCGGTGCTCGTGTCGTGCCCGGTGCGGTGCGGCTGCGTGGGAACGTCGCGGGTTCCGGGCCTCAGAATGCCGATGTTTATGCGAATACGCAGTACAGACGCCTTGTGCGGGGGGTGGTATTCCCTCGTGGGGGGCGTGTGGGGTGTGCTGGTCGGGGGCGGGGACGGTTCTGGTCGGTGTGTGAATTCGTTGTTACGTGCTTGCCCTGGGGCGTTGTGGCGTGTCGCCGTGCTGTGGGAGCGGGTTCGGGCGTTGTCCGGTGATTGTTCGGAAATCCGGATTGTGATCTACGCCTCGGGCGTGTCGGCGGCCGGTTCGGCGGGGGCGTCGTCGGCCGGGGCGGTGGTCTGGCGCGGTTCGGCGGCGCGGGCCGCCTCGGCGGGGGTGGGGTGGGCGCCCTTGGCGGGGCGGCGGCGCCGCATCGGCGGGGTGACGCCCTCGGCGAGGCGGCGGGCGGTGACCAGGAAGCCGGTGTGTCCGACCATGCGGTGGTCGGGGCGGACGGCGAGGCCGTCGACGTGCCAGGTGCGCAGCAGGGTCTCGAAGGCGTAGGGCTCGGCGAAGGAGCCGTGTGCGCGCAGGTCCTCGACGACGCGGGACATCTGGGTGGTGGTGGCGATGTAGACGCAGACGAGGCCGCCGGGGATGAGGGCTTTGGCGACGGCGTCCAGGCATTCCCAGGGGGCGAGCATGTCGAGGACGACGCGGTCGACCTCGGTTTCGGCGAGGGAGTCTTCGAGGGAGCCGACGGTGAGGCGCCAGGCGGGGTGGGGGCCGCCGAAGAACCGTTCGACGTTGGCGCGGGCGACGTCGGCGAAGTCGGGGCGGCGTTCGTAGGAGGAGACCAGGCCGTGTTCGCCGACGGCGCGCAGCAGGAAGCAGGTGAGGGCGCCGGAGCCGGCGCCGGCCTCGACGACGCGGGCGCCGGGGAAGATGTCGGCCATGGCGATGATCTGCGCGGCGTCCTTGGGGTAGACGACGGCGGCGCCGCGGGGCATGCGCAGGGCGAAGTCGGCGAGCAGCGGCCGGAAGGCGAGGTATTCGGTGCCGCCGGTGGTGCGGAAGACGGTGCCTTCGGGGCTGCCGATGATGTCGTCGTGGTCGATGGTCCCCTTGTGGGAGTGGAACTGCTTGCCGGGTTGGAGGGTGATGGTGTTGACGCGGCCTTTGGGGTCGGTGAGCTGAACCTGGTCGCCGGGGCGGAAGGGTCCGTGCGGGACGCGCCCGGTGGCGGGGGCGTGGGGGTCGTTCGGCGTGGGTTCGCTCATGGTGGTCAGGTTATCGGTGCGCGGGGGCCGCTCAGGCCGCGGGCGGGGCGCGGGGGCTTCGGTCGGGGGTTTCAGATTCCGGTGAAGGCGCGGTCGACGTCTCCGGCGACGAGGACGCCGTAGACGCGTCCGTCGTCTTCGACGAGGAGGTATTCGGAGGCGGGGGCGCGGCTGATCGCGGCGATGAGGTCTTCGCCGGTCAGGTCGGCGGACAGGGTGAGGTCGGGTTCCAGGCCGCGGGACAGGTCGCCGATGGAGATCCAGGGGCGGCGCTGCTCGGGGGTGGCCTGGACGGCCTTCTCGTTGACCAGGCCGCGGGGGCGGCCGTCGCCGTCGACGATGACGAGGGCGCCGGCGCGGTCTTCGTGGGCGCGGCGGACGGCCTCGGAGACGGGGGTCTCGGCGGTGACGAGGGTGGCGCGGCGGGCGAGGCGGCGGGCGTCGAGCAGGGGGATGCGTTCGCGGACGCGTTCGGCGCGGATGGCCTGGCCGGCGCCGACCCAGATGAACGAGGCGATGAGGGCGGACCACAGCAGGCCGAGCCAGCCGAAGCCGGCGCCGCCGGCGTCGTCGATCCGGTAGGTGGCGAGGAGCGCTCCGGCGAGCAGGCACAGCACGGCCACGCCGCGGCCGACCCATGCGGCGAAGACGGCGCCGCTGCGGGAGCGTCCGGTGGCCTTCCAGACGGCGGCGCGGACGAGGCGGCCGCCGTCGAGGGGCAGGCCGGGCAGCAGGTTGAACAGGCCGACGAGCAGGTTGGCGAAGGTGAGGGCGTCGACGAGCAGCAGCGCGACGGGCGGCAGGGGCAGCAGCAGGTGCGCCAGGACGCCGAGCCCGGCGAGCACGAGGTTGACCAGGGGTCCGGCGAAGGCGATGAGGAATTCGCGGCCGGGGGTGGGGGCTTCCTGTTCGATGCTGGTCTCGCCGCCGAGGATGTGCAGGGTGACCGAGCGGACGGGCAGGCCGAGCCGGAGGGCGGTGACGGCGTGGCTGAGTTCGTGGACGAACACCGAGCCGTACAGCAGCACCGCGTAGGTGAAGGCGACGGCGTAGCTGGCGGGGCGGGGGACGACGTGGTCGACCTGGCCTTCGAACATGACGGTGACGAGGACGGCCACGATGAACCAGCTGGGCGAGACGAACAACGGCACGCCGAACAGGCGGCCGATGTACAGGCCGGGTCCGACGTCGCGGCGGTCGCCTCCGGGGCCCGCGGTGCCGCCGTCGCCGGGCTTGCCGTCGGTCGGGGGTGCGCTGTCTGCCACGTCACCGATGCTACGGGGCGCGGGGCGCGGACTGCCCGCTGGTCCGCTGGTCGTGCGGGGCGGGGCGGTCGCGTCGCGGGGGCGTGGCGGTGCCGTCGGCCGCCGGATGCGGGATTCCGTCGGGGGCGTCCCCTACGCTGCTGGGCTATGACGACCGCCGAGGCCGACCGTCCAGCAAGCACGCAGTCCCCCGTCGGGCCGTCCGCGCCGCGGTGCGCCTCCGACCGTGAGGCGGGCGGGGAGGTCGCGGTGGTCGGGTCGTTGTCGCCGTCGCGGGCGGGGGATTTCATGACCTGCCCGTTGCTGTACCGGTTCCGGGTGATTGATCGGATTCCGGAGCGGCCGAGTCCGGCGCAGGTGCGGGGCACGCTGGTGCACGCGGTGCTGGAGAGGCTGTTCGACTTGCCGACCGAGCGCCGTACCGTGGAGGCGGCGCTGGACATGCTGGTGCCGCAGTGGGAGCGGCTGGTGGCGGAGGAGCCGGAGCTGGCGGAGCTGTTCCGGGACGCGGGGGCCGGCGACGGCGCGTCTTCCGCCGAGGCGTCGGGCGGGTCTTCGCGGGGGGCGGCCGGCGGGGAGTCCGAGGCGGACTGGTTGGAGCAGGCGCGCCGCATGGTGGAGCGGTACTTCACGCTGGAGGATCCGAGGCGGTTGGAGCCGGCCGAGCGCGAGGTGTTCGTGGAGACGGTGCTGGAGTCGGGGCTGCGGCTGCGGGGGTTCATCGACCGGGTGGACGTGGCGCCGTCGGGCGACATCCGCATCGTCGACTACAAGACGGGCACGGCGCCGCGGGCGGATTTCGAGGCGCGGGCGCTGTTCCAGATGAAGTTCTATGCGCTGGTGCTGTGGCGGCTGCGCGGGCGGGTGCCGCGGTTGCTGCAGCTGATGTACTTGGGGAACGGCGAGATCTTGCGGTACGCGCCGGACGAGGCGGACCTGCGCGCCACCCAGCGCAAGATCGAGGCGCTGTGGCAGGCGATCCGGCGCGCCATGGAGACGGGCGAGTGGCGGCATAGGCCGAGCCGTCTGTGCGACTGGTGCGATCACAAGGTCCGTTGTCCGGAGTTCGGCGGCACTCCCCCGCCGCTGCCGGCCGCGCCGGCGGACCGGCCGTCGCCGGCCGATGTGGAGTCGTCGCTGCGCGAACGCGACGATCTGTGACCCCCGCGTGCGCCGCGCCTGGCCCGGTGGGCTCGTCCGTGCGGTGGACGAGGCTCCGAGTGGGGGTTGGTCGCCGATTTCACGGGCTTGAGGCCGCCGCGCTCGGTTCATGGGCCGACCGGGTTTCGTAGGCGGTCGCTTTGCCTCGGGTCGTCCTGTGCCGCGTGTGCGGCCCCGCCTCCGCTCCCCCGCTCCGTGTCCGGGCTCACGTTCTCGCCTGCGCGCCCGTCCTGTGCGAAAGGGCCGGTCGGGGGCGGCAGGGGCGGTTGCGGGAAAGCGGGCGTTGCGGGATCTTGTTACCGCGTCGGTAAGGCGGCCGGTGAGCATGAGGAGAGCTGTGAGGAGGGGCCGGTGGGGCCGCGGTGGTGCCGCCGGGGCGCGGGCCGTCGCGCGGGGACGCGCCCGTCGGCGGGCTCATCCTTGGGGAGGACCGCAGATCCGCGTGCAGGAGGTCTTCCCGGCGGGCCTGGGCTCCTAGGGTGAGAACCGTGTCACCCCGTATTCGTCGCCTTCACACCTGCCGCGCCTGGCTTCAGGCGCGGCCGCAGGCGGCCGACGCCTTGCTCGCGGTCGTCCTGCTGGTGGTGGGGCTGCCGCAGCTGTACGTGGAGCGGCTGCCCCACGGCCTGAGCGACGCGTTCGCCGAGCCGGACGCGTTGCAGCTGGCGCTGGTGGTGGCGGCGACGATGGCGCTGACCTTCCGGCGGACGCATCCGCTGGCGACGCTGTGCTTCATGTCGGCGGTGCAGGTGTGGCTGCGGCTCGGGGACTACCGGCCGAGCGTGCCGGACGCGGTGGCGTTCCTGGTCGGCGTGTACAGCGTGGCGGCGCACCGGCCGCTGGCCCGCAGCAGCCTGGGCGGGCTGCTGGCGCTGGTGGTGTTCAACACGCTGCTGGCCTCCTTCCCGGTGGATCTGGGGTTCTTGACGTACCTGTCGGAGAACGCGCTGGTCGTCGGCGTGTGGGTGCTGGGCCGCAACCTGCGGATGCGGCGGGCGTACTACGCCGAGCTGGAGGACCGGGCGGCGCGGCTGGAGCGGGCGCGCGGCACCGACGCGCGGGCGGCGCGGGTGGAGGAGCGGTCGCGGATCGCGCGGGAGCTGCACGACGTGGTGGCGCACCACGTCAGCGTGATGACGGTGCAGGCGGGCGCCGCGCGGCGGGTCCTGGACCGCGACCCGGACAGCGCGCGGGAGGCGATGACCACGATCGAGGAGGTGGGGCGCACCGCGTTGAGCGAGATGCGCCGGATCGTGGGGGTGCTGCGCACCGAGCGGGACGGCGACCGGGAGGGGCAGGAGCTGGTGCCGCAGCCGGGCCTGGGCGATCTGGACGAGCTGCTGCAGCACGTGCGGGACACGGGCCTGTCGGTGCAGCTGTGGATCGAGGGCGAGGCGCGCGCGTTGTCGCCGGGGGTGGACGTGGCGGCGTTCCGGCTCATCCAGGAGGCGCTGACCAACACCCTCAAGCATGCGGGGGCGCAGGCGCGGGCCTGGGTGCGGCTGTCGTACACCGACGAGGACCTGACCGTGGAGGTCGAGGACGACGGGCGGGGCACGGCCACGATCATGGCGGACAACGGGGAGCGGCCGGGGCACGGCCTGGTCGGGATGTACGAGCGGGTGGCCCTGTACGGCGGTGAGCTGCGGATCGGGCCGAGGGTCGGCGGCGGTTTCGGGGTGCGGGCCCGATTCCCCTTGAAGGCGTAGTCCCCTTTGGGATGCGCGTAGATTGTTCGACGTTGGCGTGATGGGGGGCGGTGTCCCCCACGCCGGTCTCGGACGGGCGCCCGGCTCAAGGCGCGGGCGCGCGGCCGGGGACCGGTGCAGGAACCGGCGGCGGGGAGGCGCCGGGCGGCGATGCGAGGAGCGGGTGGATGAGCGCGAGCCGGCACACGGCGGGACGCACGGGCGGGGCGCGGCCATGAGCACGGTGCGGGTGCTGCTGGTGGACGACCAGCCGCTGCTGCGGACGGGGTTCCGGCTGATCCTGGAGGCGGAGGACGACATCGCCGTGGTCGGCGAGGCCGGCGACGGCGCCACGGCGGTGGAGCTGACCCGGTCGCTGCTGCCGGACGTGGTGCTGATGGACATCCGGATGCCGGGGACGAACGGCATCGAGGCGACCCGGCGGATCGTGCGGGACGGGGCCGCCTCGCACGATCCGCGGGTGCTGATCCTCACCACGTTCGATCTGGACGAGTACGTGATCGAGGCGGTGCGGGCGGGGGCCAGTGGGTTCCTGCTCAAGGACTCCCCGCCGGAGGATCTGGTGCAGGCCATCCGGATCGTGGCGGCGGGGGACGCGATCGTGGCGCCGAGCGTGACGCGGCGGCTGCTGGACAAGTTCGCCACGCGGCTGCCCGCGGTGCACGAGTCGGCGCCGCCGCCCGGGCTGGACACGCTCACCGAGCGGGAGCGGGAGGTGCTGCAGCTCGTGGCGCGGGGGCTGTCGAACGCCGAGATCGCCGCGGAGCTGGTGGTCAGCGAGACGACGGTGAAGACGCACGTGGGGAACGTGCTGGCGAAGCTGGGGCTGCGGGACCGGGTGCAGGCTGTGGTGTACGCCTACGAGACGGGTCTGAGCCGCCCCGGCCAGCGCTGACCCGGCGACAACGGTCGCCGGGCGGGCGTTGAGCGGCCGCGTGCGCCGGTCCGCGGCCCATCCCCCGGGCGTGCGAGCCCGGGCGGCGTTCCGCCCGTGGGGGCGTGGGGGCGTGTCGTCGCTGGTCGGCACGGGTGTCCCCGAGGGGGTTCCCTGAGGGGCGCCCTGAGACGCCCCTGAGTCGTCCCTGTCTGAGGTGCCCCCTCGTCCTACTCCGGTCGGACGAGCGGGGGGTACAGTCCTCCTGCCGGGGACGGAGCACCGAATCCGTGCTGGAGGCTCATTTTTCCGGCGCTTCCCGCATCTACTGTTCTAGTCGGGTGATCGACGGGGGAGTTCGAGCCCGCGCCGGACCCGCGCCGCGGTCCGGTTCCGTTCACCGATTCCGCGTTCCACTTTCGCAGACAGGGGAGTTCACGTTGACGAACACCGCCCCACCGACCGCCGATGCGCCCGGGGCGGGCGACTTCGCCGCACGGGCACACCAGATCACCAAGGTCTACGGCTCCGGCGACGCCAAGGTCATCGCCTTGGACGCGGTGACCGTCGGCATCCCGCGCGGCCGGTTCACCGCGATCATGGGCCCGTCGGGTTCCGGCAAGTCCACCCTGATGCACTGCATGGCGGGGCTGGACTCGGTGGACTCCGGCCAGGTCTTCATCGGCGACGTCGACCTGACCAAGCTCCGCGACAAGCAGCTGACGCGGCTGCGCCGCGACAAGGTCGGGTTCATCTTCCAGGCGTTCAACCTGGTTCCCACGCTGACCGCGCTGGAGAACATCACCCTGCCCATGGACATCGCCGGGCGCCGTCCCGACCGGGAGTGGCTGGACCGGGTGATCGACACGGTGGGGCTGCGGCAGCGGCTCAAGCACCGTCCCAACCAGCTGTCGGGCGGGCAGCAGCAGCGGGTGGCGTGCGCCCGCGCCCTGGCGTCCCGCCCGGAGATCATCTTCGCGGACGAGCCGACCGGCAACCTGGACTCGCGGGCGGGCGCGGAGGTGCTGGGCTTCCTGCGCGACTCGGTGACGTCGATGGGGCAGACGATCGTCATGGTCACCCATGACCCGAACGCCGCCGCCTACGCCGACCAGGTGCTGTTCCTGCAGGACGGGCGGATCGTCGACACGATGAGCGAGCCCACCGCCGAGCGGGTCCTGGAGCGGATGAAGGGCTTCGAGCTGCCGGGCGGCGTGTCGGGCCGCCCCTTCGCGGGCGGCAGCGAGGTGTCGGGGGCGGCCGCGCGATGATGGCGAAGGTCACCCTCCGGAACCTGGCGGCGCACAAGATCCGCCTGGTCCTCACCGCCGTGGCGGTGATCCTCGGCGTGGCGTTCGTGTCCGGCACGCTGATCTTCACCGACACGATGACCAAGCAGTTCGACGACCTGTTCGACAGCATCGGCAAGGACGTGGCCGTCGACGTGCGGGCCAAGCGGGCCGTGGAGGACCCGATGGACGACGGGTCCGGTTCCCCGCCGGTGCCCGCGTCCCTGGTGGAGACGCTGCGCAAGGTCGACGGCGTCCGGGACGTGTTCGGCAGCGTCACCGGGTACGCCGCCGTGGTCGGCCGCGACGGCAAGATCGTCGGCGCGGAGAGCAACGGGCCGCCGCAGCTCGGCGTGAACTGGGAGCCGGGCGGCGACTTCGACATCGTCTCCGGCCGCGCGCCGCGCGGCCCCCAGGAGGTGGCGCTGGACTCCGACACCGCCGGCAAGGCGGACGTGCGGGTCGGCGACACCGTGACGATCGCCACGCAGGGCCCGCCGCAGCGCATGCGGCTGGTCGGCGTGTTCGACACCGGCGGCATGATGGGCGCGACCGTCGCCGCGTTCGACACGCCCACCGCGCAGCGGCTGGTGGGCCGTCCCGGCTACTTCACCGACATCCAGATCAGCTCGGCCGGGCCCGGCGAGACCGAGCTGCGCGACCGCGTCGCCCGGGTGCTGCCCGCCGGGGTCGAGGCGATCACCGGCACCCAGATGCGCGAGGAGGCCAAGAGCGACGTCGCCGCGTTCATGGGCTTCTTCCGCACGTTCCTGCTGGTGTTCGCGCTGATCTCGATCTTCGTCGGGGCGTTCATCATCTTCAACACCTTCTCCATGCTGGTCGCCCAGCGCACCCGGGAGCTGGCGCTGCTGCGCGCGATCGGCGCGGCCCGCCCGCAGATCACCCGCGCGGTGGTCGGGGAGGCCGTCGCGGTCGGCGTGGTCGGGTCCACCCTGGGGCTGGCCGCGGGCGCCGGACTGGCCCAGCTGCTCAACGTCCAGGTGATGGGCGACGACGGGGGCCCGCTGGTGTTCACCCCCACCCCGGTGATCTGGTCGTACGCGGTCGGGATCGTGGTGACGGTGGTGTCGGCGTACTTCCCGGCCCGCCGCGCCGCCAAGATCCCGCCGGTGGCGGCGATGCGCGACGACGTGGCGCTGCCGCAGCGGTCGCTGCGGGTCCGGGTGGCGCTGGGGTCGCTGCTGACCGCGGCGGGCGCGGCGCTCATGGCGCTCGGGCTGACCGGGGGCGGCGGCAACCCGGCGGTCCCGGTGGGGATCGGCGCGCTGCTGGTGTTCCTCGGCGTGGCGATGCTCGCCCCGGTGATCAGCGTCCCGGTGGTGCGGGTGCTGGGCGCGCCGTTCGCGCGGCTGATGGGCGCGCCGGGGCGGCTGGCGCGGCAGAACGCGCTGCGCAACCCGCGGCGCACCGCCGCCACCGCCGCCGCCCTGATGATCGGCCTGGCGTTGATCACCGCGGTGAACGTGCTGGGGTCGTCGATGCGCGCGTCCATCGACGCGCAGATCGACAAGCAGTTCAACGCCGACTACATCGTGTCGCCGACCGGCGCGGGCGGCATCGGCACCGAGGTCGCGGGGAAGGTCGCCGCCACGGCGGGCGTGTCCGCCGCCACCCCGTTCTACATGGGCCAGGCCAAGTTCGACGGGAAGCGGCAGTTCTACGCGGCGGGCGACGCCGCCGCCCTGGCCCGCGGGACCAGCATGAAGCTGGTGTCCGGCGGGATGGACCCGGGCCGCGACGGCATGCTCGTCAGCGAGGACCTCGCCGAGTCCAACAAGTGGACGGTCGGCAGCGCCGTGCCCGTGCTGTTCCCCGACGGCAAGACCGAGCGGCTGCGCGTCGTCGGCGTGTACGCCAAGAACGACGTGGTCGGACCGCGGGTCCTCGCGGAGGAGACGTACCTGGCGCACACCGCGCGGCCCAAGGTGCAGGGCGTCGTCGTCGAGGCGGCGCGGCCGGGCGCGGCCACCAAGCAGGCCATCGAGCGCACCCTGGCCGACTACCCCAACCTGAAGGTGCAGGACCGCACCGGGCTGAAGAAGGAGGCCGCGCGGCAGGTCGACCAGTTCGTGACGTTCCTGACCGTGCTGCTGGTCATGTCGGTGATCATCGCGGCGGTCGGCGTGATCAACACGCTGGCGCTGTCGGTGATCGAACGGACCCGGGAGATCGGGCTGCTGCGGGCCATCGGCACCAGCCGGCGGCAGCTGCGGCGCATCATCCGGCTCGAGTCGATCGTCATCGCGGTGTTCGGCGCCGTGCTCGGCATCGCCATCGGCGTGGTGTTCGGCGCGGCGCTGCAGCGGGCGCTGGAGGGCGAGGGGCTGACCGTGCTCAGCGTCCCCGTCGCCACCCTCGCGGTCTACGTGGTGGTGGCCGCGGTGATCGGCGTGCTGGCCGCGGTGTGGCCGGCCTGGCGCGCCGGGCGCATGGACGTCCTGAAGGCCATCGCCACGGAGTGACGCCGGCCGGGCGGCCCGGAGCGGGCCCCCGGTGCGCGGGCGCCCCGCGCGGCCTTCCGGCCGCGCGGGGCGCTTTTCTGTCCCTTCCCGCGGGGTCTCCCGCTCCGCCTCTCCCCCGACGCCGCACCGGTCCGTCACGTACCGGCCGGCAACGCGCCGCACCGGTCGGCCGCACCCCTGCCTTCAGGCGCGGCGCGGGTTGAGGGCGGCGTGGACGGCGTCGCCGAGCACGGTGAACGCCACCGTCGTGAGCAGCAGCAGCCCGGCGGGGACGAGCAGGAACCACCACGCCGTCTGGTAGTAGTCCTGCGCCTCGGCCAGCATCCCGCCCCAGCTGGGGACGGACGGATCGGCCCCGGCGCCCAGGAACGTCAGCGTCGACTCCAGCACGATCGCCTGCGGCACCAGCAGCGACGCCAGCGCCGTCACCGGCGCCGCCAGGTTCGGCGCCACCTCCACGGCCATGATCCACAAAGGGCCGGCGCCGAGCGCCCGCGCCGCCTGCACGTACTCCTGCTCGCGGATCGCCAGCACCTGCGCGCGCACCACCCGCGCCATCGCCGCCGACGAGAACACCGCGATCACGCACACCGTGGTCACCAGCCCGCCGCCGAACGTCGTGGCCGCGACGATCGCGACCAGCAGGTACGGGAACGACAGGACGATGTCGGTCGACCGGCCCAGCAGCGCGTCGGCCGGTCCGCCCAGCAGGCCCGCCGCCATGCCCGCCGCCACGCCCAGCAGCGTCGCCAGCGCCGTCGCGCCCACGCCCACCAGCAGGGACACGCGGGCGCCGTAGGCGGCGCGGACCAGCACGTCGCGGCCGAGGGCGTCCGCGCCGAGCCAGAACCGCGCCGACGGCGGCGCGGGCCGCCCGAACGCGTCCAGGCCCGTCGCCGGGTAGGCGCGGCCCGCGGCGTGCCCCGTCCACGCCTCCAGCAGCGGTGCCGCCGCCGCGAACAGCACCAGCACCGCCAGCACGGCGCACGCGGCGACCGCCCGCCGGTCGCGGCGCAGCCGCGTCGCGACCGGTCCGCGCAGCCCGACGAGCGGCCCGGGCCGCGCCGCCGCGGCCCGCCGCATCCGGGCCGTGACGGCGAGCACGCCCACGTCCCGCATCTGCCCTCCCCGTGTCCGGATCCGTTTCCACGACGAATCTCGTGGACCGGGGGGCGGATGTCGCGCCGAGTGTCCAGACCGTTACACAACGAGCCCGGACGGGGCGGCCGTCAGTCGTCGTCGGCGTCGAGCTTCGGGTCGCCCTCGACGGGGGTCACGGCGCCGCTGCCGCCGACGGCGGCCTTGGCGACCTCGTCGGTGGCGCTGACCGTGGTGTTCTCCGGGAAGTGGCACGCGGTCAGGTGGCCGGGGCTCAGCTCCACCAGCGGCGGCTCGGTCTGCTTGCAGATGTCCTGCGCCTTCCAGCACCGGGTGTGGAAGCGGCAGGCGGGCGGCGGGTCCAGCGGGCTCGGCACGTCGCCGGTCAGGCGGATGCGCTCGCGGCCCTCCCGCTTGGACGGGTCGGGGATCGGCACGGCCGACAGCAGCGCGTTGGTGTAAGGGTGCATCGGCCGCTCGTACAGGTCGTCCCGGTCCGCCAACTCGACGATCTTGCCGAGGTACATGACGGCGACCCGGTCGGAGATGTGCCGCACCACCGACAGGTCGTGCGCGATGACGATGTAGGTCAGGTCCAGCTCGTCCTGCAGGTCCTCCAGCAGGTTGACCACCTGGGCCTGCACCGACACGTCCAGCGCCGACACCGGTTCGTCGGCCACGATCAGCTTGGGCCGCAGCGCCAGGGTGCGCGCGATGCCGATGCGCTGGCGCTGACCGCCGGAGAACTCGTGCGGGTAGCGGTTGTAGTGCTCGGGGTTGAGCCCCACCAGTTCCAGCAGCTCCTGCACGGCCCGCTTGACGCCGTGCTCGGTCTCGATCTTCTGCAGCCGGAACGCCGCCCCGATGATCGCGCCGACCGTCTGCCGGGGGTTCAGCGACGAGTACGGGTCCTGGAAGATCATCTGCAGGTCCCGGCGCAGCGGCCGCAGCTGCCGCTGGGACATGTGGGTGATGTCGTGGCCCTCGAAGACGATCTTGCCGAAGCTGGGCTCGAGCAGCCGCATGATCATGCGGCCGGTGGTGGTCTTGCCGCAGCCGGACTCGCCGACCAGGCCGAGCGTCTCGCCCTTGCGGACCGAGAACGACACCCCGTCCACGGCCTTGACCGCGCCGACCTGCCGCCGCAGGAGCCCGGCGGTGACCGGGAAGTGCTTGCCGAGCCCCTCCACCGACAGCAGGGTCTCCCCCTCGGCGACGGTCTTGGTCTCGGCCGCGGTTGTCTTGGTGCTCACAGTGGCTCCACCCGTGCTCGTCACAGTTTCGGCGCGATCTCGGTGTTCCAGATCTCCCGCCGCCGGCTCAGCGGCAGGTGGCAGGCCACCTTGTGGCCCGGCTCGACCTCGCGCAGCTCCGGCCGTTCCTTCTGGCTCTTGCCGTCGGTCAGCTCGGCGTAGGCGCACCGCGGGTTGAACGCGCAGCCCGACGGCACGTTGATCAGGCTGGGCGGGGTCCCCTTGATCGGCATCAGCCGCTCCGAACGGGCCCGGTCGAGCCGCGGCATCGACCCCAGCAGGCCCCACGTGTAGGGGTGCAGCGGCCGGTGGAAGGCGTCGTCGACGCTGGCGTACTCGACGCAGCGGCCGGCGTACATCACCAGGATGTCGTCGGACAGCTCCGCCACCACGCCCAGGTCGTGGGTGATCATGATGACGGCGGAGTTGAACTCCTCCTGCAGGTCGCGGATCAGGTCCAGGATCTGCGCCTGCACCGTCACGTCCAGCGCGGTGGTGGGCTCGTCGGCGATCAGCAGGTTGGGGTTGCAGCACAGCGCCATCGCGATCATGGCGCGCTGGCGCATGCCGCCGGAGAACTGGTGCGGGTAGTCGTCGACCCGCCGCTCCGGCCGGGGGATGCCGACCCGGCCGAGCATGTCGATCGCGTGCTTGCGGGCGGCCTGCTTGGAGACGTCGTTGTGGATCCGGTACGCCTCCATGATCTGCTGGCCGACCGTGTAGAACGGGTGCATCGCCGACAGCGGATCCTGGAAGATCATCGCCATCTCGCGGCCGCGCAGCTTGCGCACCTCGTCGGGCGGGGCGCTGACCAGCTCCTTGCCGTTCAGCCAGATCTCCCCCGACACGCGGGCGTTGCGGCGGTTGTGCAGGCCGAGGATGCCCAGGCTGGTGACGCTCTTGCCGGAGCCCGACTCCCCCACGATGCCCAGCGTCTTGCCGCGCTCGAGCTGGAACGACAGCCCGTCCACCGACTTGACCAGGCCGTCGTCGGTGGGGAAGTGGATCCGCAGGTCGCGCACCTCCAGGAACGCGGTCGGCGGCCGGGAGCCGCCCTCGCCCCAGGAGTCGTCGGCCTTCTTCACGGACGAGTCGACGGCCAGGCCCGTGTTGCCCGCCTCGGAGGCCTTGTCCTTGCCCTTCGCCATCAGTTGTGCCTCACCCTCGGGTCGACGACGCCGTACAGCAGGTCGACGACCAGGTTCGCCAGGACGACGAACAGCGCCGCGACCGACACCACGCCGAGCACCACCGGCAGGTCGCTGCCGATCACGCCGGCCAGCGCGAGCTCGCCCAGGCCGTGCAGGCTGAACGTGCTCTCCGTGAGCACCGCCCCGCCCAGCAGCAGGCCGATGTCCATGCCGAACATCGTCAGCAGCGGCGTCAGCGTGCCGCGCAGCGCGTGCTTGGTGATGACCGTCTTCTCCGGCAGCCCCTTGGCCCGCGCCGTGCGGATGTAGTCCTCGTTCATCGTGTCCAGCATGCCCGCCCGGGTCATCCGCGCGTACATCGCCGCGTACAGGAACGACAGCGTCACCCAGGGGAGGATGAGATTACCCGCCCACTTGAACGGGTTGTCCAGGAAGGAGTGGTAGCTGACCGGAGGCAGCAGGTCCCATTGGTGCACGATGAACGTCAGCGACAGCAGCCCGGTGAAGAAGATCGGCAGCGACACCCCGGCGAGCGCCATCAGCATCGCGGCCCGGTCGAACACCGTGCCCTTGCGCAGCGCCGACAGCACGCCGATCGACACGCCGGCCAGCAGCCACAGGACCGCGGCCCCCACCACCAGCGACAGCGTCACCGGGATCCGGTCCAGCAGCACGTCGGTGACGTTGATGTTGTCGCGGAAGGAATAGCCGAAGCACGGCGCCGGACAGTCGATCACGTCGGTGCCGGTGTCGTATTCGGAGCCGGCGACCACGCCCTTGAGGAACCGGGCGTACTGGACCGGGACGGGGTCGTCGAATCCGAACCGCTCCTTGATGGCCTGCACCGTCTCGGGCGTCGGCGACTTGCCGGCGAACCGGGAGGCCAGGTCGTCCGGAGTGGTGCCGGCCAAGCGGGGCAGCAGGAAGAAGATCGAGAAGGTGACCGCGCTGATGATCACCACGAGCGCGGCCGCGCCCACGAGCCTGCGAACGATGTATGCGATCACGGTTCTGCGGCGGTGGGCGGCCGCCCGGGCTCGTGACCCGGGCGGCCGCCCGGCGCCTTCACCTGCTTTCGTTCAGCGAGTGGTGTCGGGCCCTCAGCCGCTCAGGCCGAGCGTCGAGTAGTTGTACATGCCGTAGCCCTCGTGGAAGAACACGTTGGTCAGTGTCGGCGGGCGGTACAGCAGGGACTTGGCGTACACGTTCGGGATGACCGCGGCCTCCCTGCGGTAGATGTCGTCCACCTTGTTGTACAACTCGTTGCGCTTGTTCGGGTCGTTGATCTTCACGACCTCGTCCCAGATCTTGTTGACCTCGGCGTTGTCGAACAGACCCGGGTTGGCGTTGCCGGACTCGACGATCGCGTCCTTGTCGGTGATCGCCTGCAGGTAGCCGTAGCCGGTCGGCCAGTCGGCGTGCCAGCCGTAGGTGCCGAGGCCGATGCCGTTCTTCTCCACGAAGGACGGCGAGCCGAACTGGTCGTTGGTGTAGGTGCTGGCCGGGTAGCCCTGCAGGGTCAGCTTGATGCCGACGCGGCCGAGGGACTGCTGCAGCGCCTCGGCGACCGCCTTCTCCTTCGGCCGGTCGCTGCGGTAGACCATCTTGGTCTCGAAGCCGTTCGGCTTGCCGCAGGCCTGCAGCGCCTTCTTGGCCTCCTCGACGTTGCCGGTGTAGCCCTTCTCGGCCTTGGTGTAGTGGTCGACGCCCTTCTGGCGGCCCTCGACGCTCGGCGGCATGATCGAGGTGGACAGCTCGCCGCCGACGTCACCGCCGTAGGCGCGCCACATCGCGTCGCGGTTGGCCGCCCACACCATCGCCTTGCGGCACTCCAGCGGGATCAGCTTGGTGTTGATCGGGTTGTACCAGCTGAAGCCGCCGGGCGGGTTGTCGGCGTTCTTGCGCTTCTCGGGGTCGGTGAGGATCGCCTTGCGGGCGTTGTCCTGCACGCCGGTGCCCGGCAGGTCCACGTGGATCTGCCCGGACAGCAGCTGGTTGTCCAGCTCGTCGGCGTTCATGCCGGCGATCAGCTCGATGCGGTCCGGCAGCTGCTTGCGGTTGGGGTCGGTGGACTGGTCCCACTGGTCGTTGCGGACCAGCACGCCGCCCTTGCCGGGCTGGTAGTCCTTCTCCCACTTGTAGGGGCCGGACGACACCGGGTGCAGGCCGTACCGCTCGCCCTTGTCCTTGTCCTGCGGCACCGGCGCGGTCTGCCCGCTGAAGGTGACCAGCTCGTTGAACTCGGCGAACGGCTCCTTCAGGTGGAAGACCACCGTGTAGTCGTCGGGGGTGGTGACGCCCTTGAAGTGGTCGAGGTTCTTGTCCTTGTAGGGACCCTTGTAGCCGTCGGCGTCCAGCAGCTGGGAGAAGTAGCTCGGACCGTTGCGCAGCACGCCGCGGTCGAACGTGCGGGCCACGGCGTACTTGATGTCCTTGGCCGTGATCTCCCGGCCGTCCTCGTACTTCAGACCCTTCTTCAGCTTGTAGGTCCAGGTCTTGTTGTCGTCGCTGGGCTGACCGAGGCTCTCGGCCAGGTCCGGCACCGGCTTCCAGCCCTCGGCGCCCGGCTTGGCCGGGTAGGTCAGCAGCATGCGCGAGTACAGCCGGGCGAAGTTGTTCGCCCAGGCGTAGTACATGTCGCCGGGGTCGATGGAGTCGATGTCGGAGCTGGTCGCCATCTTCAGCGTGCCGCCCCGCCGGTCGGACGGGTTGTGGATCTTTCCGATGGCGTCGTTGCTGACCTTGGTGCTGGTGCCTTCGCCATCGTCGTCGCCGCCGCCGCACGCCGACAGCAGGCTGAGCGCCAGCGTGCCGGCGGCCGCGGCCGCAAGGACCTTGGGCCTTCTCATGAGCTCCCTTTCAACTATGACGGTCGTCCCCGCGGGGGTCAGCGGGTCCGGGGGTCCAGTGCGTCGCGCAGTCCGTCACCGAACACGTTGAAGGCCATGACGGTGACGAAGATCGCGATACCGGGGATGACCACGTAGTGGGGCGCGATCTGGTAGGTCTTGACCGCGCTGGACAGCATGTCTCCCCACGAGGGGGTCGGCGGCCGGATGCCCACGCCCAGGAACGACAACCCCGCCTCGAACAGGATGTTCGTGGGGATCATCAGGGTGGCGTACACCAGGATCGGCGCGACCAGGTTCGGCAGGATCTCTCGGACGATGATGTAGGGGGCGCGGGCCCCCATCGCGCGCGCGGCGTCCACGAACTCGCGTTCGCGCAGCGACAGCGTCTGGCCGCGCACGATCCGGCCGATGTAGGGCCAGCTGAAGAAGCCGATGATGACCACCAGCATGGCGATGCGCAGGCCGTTGCCGCTGAGACCCAGCATCGAGTCGGGCAGGACGCCGACGATGGCGATGGCGAACAGCAGCAGCGGGAAGGCCAGGAAGATGTCCATGACCCGCGCGATCAGCGTGTCGATCCAGCCGCCGAAGTAGCCGGCGATCACGCCGAGGGTGGTGCCGATGAAGGCGGCCACCAGGGTGGCCAGGAAGCCCACCAGCAGCGACACGCGCGAGCCGTAGATGATGCGGCTGAACAGGTCGCGGCCGGTGGTGGGCTCGAGGCCGAGCAGGAAGTCGCCGCTCATTCCGCCGAGCGGCTTCATCGGCGCGCCCAGCGTCGGGTCGATGAGGTCCTGGTGGTACTCGTTGGGCGGGTGTCCGAACAGCTTGACCAGCACCGGCGCGAAGATCGCGACCAGCACCAGCAGGATGATCACCACACCGCCGGTCATGGCGACCTTGTCGCGCCGCAGCCGCAGCCAGGCGATCTGCCCGAGCGAGCGGCCCTGGATGGCCTTGCGCCCGACCCCCTCGAGGACGGCGTCCGGCTGGGCGGTCTCCGACCCGGACACCTCGATCGGTGCGGTCACGCTGCGTACCTCCTACCGTTCGGCCACGTCGCCGTCGGCGCACGCGCCGCGATCGCGGGATCTCCGCCCCGCATGCCCGTTACGCCGTGTTTGCTGAGGGAAAACTAGTCCTTCGGCCACGACTGTCCATCGGCGAACCCGCGTCTGCCAGTACCCGTTTCTGACTTGTGATCTCGTCGTCATCTAGGGCACATGCGATCCGCGGTTTTGAAGCGACAAACCGCCCAGATGGTACGCACGCGGATGGACGCCGGGCACTGCGCCGGGCCTGACCCCCCGTAAGTTTTATCGATCCGAAGCCGATTCGATACCGATCCGGCGCAGGTCAGCGGCGCGGCGGACGGTGCGGGGCGCCCGCGCGCCGCCGAGGAGCCGCGGTGAACGGCCGGGACGGCCGGCCCGGCCGTCGTCCGCCGCCGCGGCCCGCCGCCGCGGTCACGTGCCCCTCACGGCCGCGCCACGCGGCGTCCGCTCCGGCGCCGTGCCCATCACGGCGCGGCGTCGCACCTGAGCACGCGGCGCGGCGGTCCGTGGACGCCGCGTGCGCCCGGTTCCGCGCCCCGGAGACGCGGCGGTCACGTGATGCCGCGGTTGCGCAGGATCTCCTCGATCTCGGCCATGTCGGGGTCCGTCCCGGACGGCCGCGGCTTCTCCACGGCCGCGCGCGGCGTCTTGCCCGCCTCCGCGGCCGCCTTCCCGGCCGCGGCCCGGCCCCGGCCCGCGGCCCGTCCGGCCGCGCCGCCCCGCCGGCTCAGCATCACCCCGGAGGTCAGGTACAGCAGCGCGGCCAGTCCGGCCACGGCCACGCCCGCCCACTTGGCGGGGCTGAACGCCAGGTCGGCGATGAAGCCGGTCACGCCGGTCATGGCGGCCGCCAGCGGAACCAGCGACCAGGCCGCCCCGCGCAGCCCCGAGGCGGCCCCGCGGCGGCGGTAGAGCCCCCAGCTGATCATCAGTCCGAGCGCGGTGACGCCCAGGCTGATCGCGTTGATGACGGTGTCGCTCATGCCGGCCCCCTCTGCGCCTGCTGCCGTGCACTCCCATCGTCACACGCCGGGAGGGGCCGTCGCTCCTCCCCGCGGAGGGTTGTCGCTCCCCGGCGGCTCCTCCCCCGGCGTGAGGCCCTTCTTAGGCAACGAGCGGGACCGTCGCGACGTCTCCCGTCCCCGGGGCACCGGTCGGTGCGCGACGGGCGGCAGCCGACCGTTGGGCGCGTTCCGGGGACCGCTGTCAGGCGACCAGGGCCGCCAGGCGCGACAGGTCGAGCTCGCGCAGGGACGACACGACGGTCCGGCCCGGGGCGGGCGGCACCGGCACCAGGCTGGGCACCGCGACCGTCACGCAGCCCGCGGCCTCGGCGGCGGCCAGCCCGCTGGGCGAGTCCTCCAGCACCACGCAGCGGCGCGGCTCGGCGCCCAGCCGGGCCGCGGCGGTCAGGTACGGCTCCGGGTCGGGCTTGGTGCGCGTCACCTCGTCGCCGGCGACCGTCACCGCGAAGTGCTCGCGGCCGACCGCGTCCAGCACCGGCTCGATCAGCCGCCGGTGGCTGGAGGACACCAGCGCCGCCGGCACCCCGGCGTCGCGGAGCTCGGCCAGCAGCTCCTTGGCGCCCGGCATCAGCGGGACGCAGGCGTCCAGCCGCTCGGCCATGCCCTCCAGCATCCGCCGCCGCACCTCGGCGGGCGGCACGTCCGCGCCGGTCAGGTCCAGCATGTACCGCACGGCCTTGTCCAACGAGCCGCCGAGCAGCCGCTGCTGGTGCTCGGGGCCCCACGTGCCGCCCAGCCAGGTGACGACCTCCTCCTCGACCTCGAGCCACAGCCGCTCGGAGTCGATCAGCAGCCCGTCCATGTCGAACAGCACGGCCCGCAGCCGATCGCCGGTGTCCACGCGCCCCCTCATCTCGTCGTCGTGCTCCATTCCCCCAGGGACGGTACGCGATCAGCGCGGCGACGCGGCCGCGGGGGTCGCCGAGATCGCAGGGCGCGGGTCGGGCGCCGGCGGGTCAGGTGTTGAAGTACTTGGCCTCCGGGTGGTGGACGACCAGGGCGTCGGTGGCCTGCTCGGGCACCAGCTGGAACTCCTCCGACAGGGTGACGCCGATGCGTTCGGGCCGCAGCAGTCGCACCACCTTGGCGCGGTCCTCCAGGTCGGGGCAGGCCGGGTAGCCGAAGGAGTAGCGGGCGCCGCGGTAGCCGACCTTGAGGATGCCGTCCAGGTCGTCGGGGTCCTCGCCGCCGAACCCGATCTCCGCGCGGACGCGGGCGTGCCAGTACTCGGCCAGCGCCTCGGTCAGCTGGACCGACAGTCCGTGCAGCTCCAGGTACTCGCGGTAGGAGTTCTTGGCGAACAGCTCCGCGGTGGCCTGGCTGATCTTCGATCCGACGGTGACGAGCTGGAACGCGGCCACGTCGGTCTCGCCGGACTCGCGGGGGCGGAAGTAGTCGGCCAGGCACAGGTGCCGGTCGCGGCGCTGGCGCGGGAAGGTGAACCGCTCCCGCTCGGAGCCGTCCTCGTTCAGGACGACCAGGTCGTCGCCCTCGGACACGGCCGGGAAGTAGCCGTAGACGACGGCGGCCTCGATCAGGCCCTCGGTCTGGATGCGGTCCAGCCACATGCGCAGCCGCGGCCGCCCCTCGGTCTCCACCAGCTCCTCGTAGGTCGGGCCGTCGCCGCCGCGGGCGGGCTTGAGGCCCCACTGGCCCATGAAGGTGGCGCGCTCGTCGAGGAACGCGGCGTAGTCGGCCAGGGGGATGCCCTTGACGACGCGGTCGCCCCAGAACGGCGGCTCGGGGATCTTGTTGTCGACCGCCACGTCCGACCGGGCGGGCAGGTCCTCGGGTTCGGTGACCTTCAGCGTGGCGCCCCTGCGGACCCTGCGCTCGCGCAGCGGCGGCAGCTGGGCGCCCTCCTCGCCGCGCTTGACGGCCATGAACGCGTCCATCAGCCGCAGGCCCTCGAACGCGTCGCGGGCGTAGCGGACCTCGCCGTCGAACAGCTCGGCCAGGTCCTGCTCGACATAGGCGCGGGTGAGCGCGGCGCCGCCGAGCAGCACCGGCCACCGGTGGGCCAGGCCGCGGGCGTTGAGCTCCTCGAGGTTCTCCTTCATCACCACGGTCGACTTGACCAGGAGCCCGGACATGCCGATCACGTCGGCGCGCTCGTTGCGGGCGGCCTCCACGATCGCCGAGATCGGCTGCTTGATGCCGAGGTTGATCACCTCGTAGCCGTTGTTGGACAGGATGATGTCGACCAGGTTCTTGCCGATGTCGTGCACGTCGCCCTTGACGGTGGCCAGGACGATGCGGCCCTTGGAGCCCTCGCCCTCGACCTTGTCCATGTGCGGCTCCAGGTAGGCGACCGCGGTCTTCATCACCTCGGCCGACTGCAGCACGAACGGCAGCTGCATCTGGCCGGAGCCGAACAGGTCGCCGACGACCTTCATGCCGTCGAGCAGCACGTCGTTGACGATCTCCAGGGCGGGCCGCTGCGCGAGGGCCTCGTCCAGGTCGGCGTCCAGGCCGTCCAGCTCGCCGTCGATGATGCGGCGCTTGAGCCGCTCCCACAGCGGCAGCGCGGCCAGCTCGGCGGCGCGGTCGGCCTTCAGCGCGGCGGTGTCGAGGCCCTCGAACAGCTCCATGAACCGGTGCAGCGGGTCGTAGCCGTCCGAGCGGCGGTCGTAGATCAGGTCGAGGGCGACCTTGCGCTGCTCCTCGTCGATCCGCGACATCGGCAGGATCTTGGAGGCGTGCACGATCGCCGAGTCCAGGCCGGCGTCGACGCACTCGGACAGGAACACCGAGTTCAGCACGACGCGGGCGGCGGGGCTCAGGCCGAACGAGACGTTCGACACGCCGAGGGTGGTCTGCACGTCCGGGTAGCGGCGCTTGAGGTCGCGGATCGCCTCGATCGTCTCCAGCGCGTCGCGGCGGGACTCCTCGCTGCCGGTGCCGATGGTGAAGGTCAGGCAGTCGACGATGATGTCCTCGAGCCGCATGCCCCACCGGCCGGTGAGCTCCTCGATCATGCGGGTGGCGACGCGGACCTTCCACTCGGCGGTGCGGGCCTGCCCGTCCTCGTCGATGCACATCACGACGATCGCGGCGCCGTGCTCCTTGACGATCGGCATGAGCCTGGCCAGCTTGGAGTTCGGGCCGTCGCCGTCCTCGAAGCTGACGGAGTTGACCACGGCGCGGCCGCCGAGCATCTCCAGCCCGGCCTGCAGCACGGGCACCTCGGTGGAGTCCAGCACGATCGGCAGCGTGGACGCGGTGGCGAGCCGGGAGGTCAGCTCCTTCATGTCGGCGACGCCGTCGCGTCCGACGTAGTCGACGCACAGGTCGAGCATGTGGGCGCCGTCGCGGGCCTGGTCGCGGGCGATCTTGACGCAGTCGTCCCAGCGGCCCTCCAGCATGGCCTCGCGGAACGCCTTGGAGCCGTTGGCGTTGGTGCGCTCCCCGATCGCCAGGTAGGCGGTGTCCTGGCGGAACGGGACGTGCTGGTACAGCGACGAGGCGCCGGCCTCCGGGCGCGGCCGCCGCGGGGCGACCTCGCGGCCGCGGACCCGCTCGACCACCTTCCGCAGGTGCTCGGGGGTGGTGCCGCAGCAGCCGCCGACCAGCGACAGCCCGAAGTCGCGGGTGAAGGCGTCGTGCGCGTCGGCCAGCTCCTCGGGGGTGAGGGGGTAGCGGGCGCCGTCGGCGGTGAGCTCGGGCAGTCCCGCGTTGGGCATGCACGACAGTCCGATGCGGGCGTGCCGGGCCAGGTAGCGCAGGTGCTCGCTCATCTCGGCCGGGCCGGTGGCGCAGTTGAGGCCGATCAGGTCCAGCTCCATCGGCTCCAGGGCGGTCAGCGCCGCGCCGATCTCCGAGCCGAGCAGCATCGCGCCGTTCTGCTCGATCGTCACCTGCGCGATCAGCACGGTGTCGGCGCCGGCGGCGGCGATGGCCCGCTTGGCGCCGATGATCGCCGCCTTGGCCTGCAGCAGGTCCTGGCAGGTCTCCACGAGGATCGCGTGCACGCCCCCGGCCAGCAGCCCTTCGGCGTTGCGCTGGTAGGCGTCGCGGAGTTCGGCGAAGGTCACGTGCCCGAGGGTGGGCAGCTTGGTGCCGGGGCCGACCGACCCGATCACCCAGCGGGGCCGGTCGGGCGTGGACACCGCGTCGGCGACCTCGCGGGCCAGGCGGGCGCCCGCCTCCGACAGCTCCCCGATCCGATCGGCGATCCCGTACTCGCCCAGGTTCCCCAGGTTGGCGCCGAACGTGTTGGTCTCCACGCAGTCGACGCCGGCGTCGAAGTACGCCTGGTGCACCGAGCGGACGATGTCCGGCCGGGTGACGTTGAGGATCTCGTTGCAGCCCTCGTACCCCTGGAAGTCGTCCAGCGTGGGGCGCGCTTCCTGGAGCATCGTCCCCATGCCCCCGTCGGCCACGACGACGCGTTGCTTAAGGGCCTGCCGAAGGGACTGAGGTGTCGGAGTGCTCATGGTGTCCCAGCCTATCGGGGCGCGCTCGAGGATCTTTGGAGTCGTCCTCACGGACCGTGGGGAATGCGCCACTCCGAACGGGGTGGTGACTGTGCGGCGTCCGCCCGATACCGTGCCACACTGGCGAACTACTCCTCGGTAAGGAGCGGCATGAGCGCATACCGCACCGTTCTCGTCGGCACCGACGGCTCCGACTCGTCTTTCCGCGCGGTCGACCGGGCCGCCCAGCTGGCCGCCGCCACCGGCGCCACGCTGCTGCTCGCCACCGCCTACAGCCCCATGCCGGAGCGGGAGCGGCTCAGCGCCGCCGACCGCCTCGGCGACCTGGCCTACAAGGTGCAGGGCTCCACGCCCGCCGAGGACGCCCTGCGCGCCGCCCGCGAACGGGCGGTGGCCGCGGGCGCCCGCGACATCGACCAGGTCGCCGTCGAGGGCGAGGCCGTGGACGTGCTGGTCCGCCTCGCCAAGGAGCGCCGCGTCGACCTCGTCGTCGTCGGCAACCGGGGCCTCAACAGCCTCGCGGGCCGCATCCTCGGGTCCGTCCCGGCCAGCCTGTCGCACCGCTCCCCCTGCGACGTGCTCATCGTCCACACCACCGAGAAAGGCAAATGAGCCCTCGCGGCACCGCGAACCATCCCGCGGGGCAGACTGGGGGGCGGACGCGGACGTGACGGGCGCGTTCCGGGTGCGCGCCGGGGCGAACCCGCGGTCGGCGGCGGTGGGGAAGAACGTCCTCAGGACGTAGGCTGACAGCACCGATCATGAGCGGGTCCGCCCCCCGGGAATCACGGCCCCCTCGGTGACGCTGTACCTGTCGTCGGAAGGAGGCAGCGCGTGGTCGAGCTGGAAAGCGTGCCCGAACTCGTCGATCCCGTCGTCGTGGCCGCCTTTGAGGGGTGGAACGACGCCGGCGAGGCGGCGAGCGGCGTCATCGGCCACCTGGAGTCGATCTGGGACGCCGTGCCGATCGCCGAGCTGGACCCGGAGGACTACTACGACTTCCAGGTCACCCGCCCCCTCATCGAGATGGTGGACGGGGAGAGCCGCGGGATCACCTGGCCCACCACCCGGGTCTCCTGGGCGCGCCTGCCCTCCGGGCGCGACGTGATCCTGGTGCACGGCATCGAGCCCAACATGCGGTGGCGTTCGTTCTGCCGCGAGCTGGTCGGGCTGATGCTGGAGCTGGAGGTCAAGAGCGTCGTGCTGCTCGGCGCGCTGCTGGCCGACGCCCCGCACACCCGGCCGGTGCCGGTCACCGGCGCCGCGTCCGAGGCGGGCCTGGTGACCACCCTGCACGTGGAGCCGGCCCGGTACGAGGGTCCGACCGGCATCCTCGGCGTGCTGCAGGACGCGTGCGCCAAGGCCGATCTGAAGACGGTGTCGCTGTGGGCGGCGGTGCCGCACTACGTCGCCTCGCCGCCGTCCCCCAAGGCCACCCTCGCCCTGCTGCGCCGCGTCGAGGACGTGCTGGACGTCACCGTCCCGTTGGGCGAGCTGCCCGAGGAGGCGCGGGCCTGGGAGAACGGCGTCAACGAGCTGGCCGAGGAGGACTCGGAGGTCGCCGAGTACGTCCGCTCCCTCGAGGAGCAGAAGGACGCCCTGGAGCTGCCCGAGGCCAGCGGCGACGCCATCGCCCGCGAATTCGAACGCTACCTGCGGCGCCGCGAGACCGGCTGACCCGGCGCGCGGGCCGTCGCTTCGCCTCCGCCCTCGCCGCGCTTCGCGGTGGGGGCGGAGGGCGCCGCAAACCCTTGGGGCGGGCGGGTTCTGCGGGCTTAGCATGGTGGCCCCGGCGGCGAAAGCCGCGAAGCGCATGACGTCCCGGATCCCGGTCCGGGACGTCCCGTCGATGGCCCGCGCACGCCGCGAAGTGCGCACGATCATGGACGACGCCGAGATCTGCGTCGAGGGCGGAGGCGCCCTCGGCCGGTGAGCGCCCGCACGGGCCGCCTCCCGGGTCCCGACGGCCTTCCGGGACAGGAGGCGGCTCCCCGCACCGCCACCGCCATCCGCGTGCGGCCGCGCCGCGAACTGAGACGCCGTCGCAGGCGCCGCCGGCACTCCTGTTGGGACCACGTGATCGCCGCTCCGCTGTGGCCGCTGCACGGCGCCAATCTCGTGACCCTGCTGCGGACGTGCGACGCCGTCGGCGCCTGCCTGGCGGTGCCCCGGTACCGGTGGGTGCCCGAGGCGCTGGCGCGCGGCAACACGCTGCGGCAGCCGTCGTGCGTGCACTGGGTCGACGATCCCCTCGACTGGCTGGCCCGCCAGCGGGAGAACGGCACGCGGGTGCTGGGGGTGGAACTCGCCGACGAGGCGATCCGACTGGCCGACCTGCCCGCCGCTCGGCGGCGCACCGTGGCCGTGCTGGGGCACGAGCGGTACGGCATTCCCGACGAGGCGCTCGACCTGCTGGACGGGGCCGTGGAGATCCCCATGGTGGGCACCGGCCACAGCCTCAACGTGGCCGTGGCCGGCTCGCTCGTCCTCTACAAGCTGGCCGGGCTGCTGTGAGAGCGCGTCGCCGCGCCCGGCGACGCGCCCGCTCCGGGACGGTCCCGTCCGCCCCGGCGGTCTCGTCCGCCGGGGCGGGCGCCCGTCACAGCACCCCGGCCACAGGGCACTCACAGCACCCGGTCACAGCACCCCGGTCACAGGGCGACGCCGAGGAGGGCGTCGACGACGGCGCGGATCTGCGCGGGCGCGTCGGCGTCGGCGTCGCCGGCGGCCGGGTCGTCGGCGAGCGCCCGGGCGGCCCAGCGGTCCACGGCCTCCAGCGCGCCGGGGGCGTCCAGGTCGTCGGCGAGGCGGGCGCGCACCTCGGCGGCCGCGGCGGCCGCGGACG
>NZ_BCQU01000023.1:0-80606 GCF_001552235.1 Actinomadura rubrobrunea NBRC 15275
GCCGACGCCCGGCAGCCGGCCTTCCCGCCCGACATCCTGGTGGACCTGGAGCGCCGCACCCCCAGCCTGATCATCCCCGACCCGGACGGGCCGGGCCGCGCCAAGCTGATCGACCGGGCGCTCAGCGGCTGCCTGGCCGTGGTCGGCCCCACCGTGCCGGTCACCGAGGCGGCGCGGTCGTTCCACTGGGCCCGCAAGACGCTCGGCCTGGTGGAACGCGGCGTGATCGAGGCCGACGGCGTGGTGCGCAGCGTGGACCACATGTCCACCCTGATCCTCTTCCAGGACGAGGAGCTGATCACCTCGCTGGCGCGGATGCGCCTGGCGCCCCTGGCGCACCTGCGCGCCAGCCAGCAGGACCGGCTGGCCGAGACGCTGCTGGCCTGGCTGCAGTCGGGACGCAACGCCAACGAGGTCGCGATGCGGCTGCACGTCCACCCGCAGACGGTGCGCTACCGGCTGCGGCAGCTGGAGGAGCTGTTCGGCGACCAGCTCCTCGACCCGGACCTGCGGTTCGACCTGGAGATCGTGCTGCGGGCGCGGGCGCTGCTGTCGGAGGGGTCGCGCGGCCCCGTGATCCCGGCGGCCAAGGAGGCGGTGGGCGACGCGGCCGAGGTCGTCACCTTCCGCCGCTGACCCCTGGCCGCCGGGGGGCGGACGCAGTGCGAACCGCCCGGCGCGCTCGCCGACCGTCCCGAGACCGGCGGAGATCGAGGCGCACGCGCGACGGCCCGACGGGCGTTCGTGACCCGCCGCCCGGGCACCCGGACGGCGGGTCAGAGGGGCCTGCGCCGCGTGACCGTCCGCTCCCGCCTCACGACCCGACCGCGCCGCCGACCGCGCCGACCGCGCGGACCACGCGACGAGCGCGGGTCACGCGGCGACGGGCCAGGTGTGCACGGGCTCGTTGGAACGCATCCCCTCCACGTACTGCCGGACCATCTCCCGCAGCGCCTCCTGCCGCGGCGCGCCGTCCCTCTCCTCCAGCGCGCGGACCGTCTCGACCTGCCAGCGCGCCCCCGTCCGGCCGGTGGCGCAGCGCCGCTCGATGATGCCGAGCAGGCGGTCGCGGCGGACCGGGTCGACCCCCCACCGGTCCAGGCCCTCGTATGCCAGCGGCAGCAGCCTGCGCAGCACCAGGTCGGCCACCGGGACCTCGCCCATTCCCGGCCAGTACAGGCGGGCGTCCATGCCCCGCCGGGCGGCCCGGTGCAGGTTCTCCTCGGCCGTCGTGAACGACATGCGCGTCCAGACCGGGCGCTCGTCCTCGGCCAGCATCCGCACCAGCCCGTAGTAGAACGCGCCGTTGGCGATCACGTCCGCGACCGTGGGGCCCGCGGGCAGCACCCGGTTCTCCACCCGCAGGTGCGGCTTGCCGTCGACCACGGCGTAGACGGGGCGGTTCCAGCGGTACACCGTCCCGTTGTGCAGCATCAGCTCGCCGAGCTGCGGGATCCCGCCGCGCTCGAGCACGTCCAGCGGGTCCTCCTCGTCGCACAGCGGCAGCAGCGCGGGGAAGTAGCGGGTGTTCTCCTCGAACAGGTCGAACACCGAGGTGATCCAGCGTTCGCCGAACCACACCCGCGGCCGCACGCCCTGCGCCTTCAGCTCCTCCGGCCGGGTGTCGGTGGCCTGCTCGAACAGCGTGATGCGGGTCTCGTCCCACAGGCGGTGCCCGAACAGGAACGGCGAGTTGGCCGCCAGCGCCACCTGCGGGCCGGCGATCGCCTGGGCCGCGTTCCAGTAGGCGCCGAACTCGTTCGGGCTGACCTGCAGGTGGAACTGCACGCTGGTGCAGGCGGCCTCCGGCAGGATGCAGTCGGCGTGCATGTCCAGCGGCTCGGGCCCGTCGATGTCGATGCGCATCTCCTCGCCGCGGGCGGCGAAGATCTGGTCGTTGAGCATCTTGTAGCGGTCGTTGGCCGACATCGACTCCTCGCCGATGTCCGAGCGGCGCAGCGTCGGCAGGATGCCGATCATCACCAGCTGGGCGCCGATCTCGCGGGCGCGCGCGTCGGCGCGCTCCAGATGCCCGAGCACCTCCTGTTCCAGCTCCCCGGTGTTCGCGCCGCCCAGCATCCGCGGCGGAATGTTGATCTCAAGGTTGAACTGGCCCAGCTCGGTGGCCCAGGCCGGGTCGGCGATCGCCTTCAGCACGTCGGCGTTGCGCATCTGCGGATCGCCGCGGCCGTCGATCAGATTCAGTTCGATCTCCATTCCGATGTGCGGGCGCTCGAAATCGAACTGCGACTCGCCCAGCATTCGCGCCAGCACATCCAGGCACCGCCGCACCTTCTCCCGGTACCGGCGCCGGTCCTCGCCGCTGATCTTGGCCGCTGCAACGTCCCTGCCCATGTGTGTCCGCCCTAGATGTCGCTCGGCGTGTCATCATGCGGATGTCCGATATGGGCGTGGACGAAACCCTTTGAACCTGATTAAGGCTGTTTGGTGTGCATGTGCTCACTGGGGCGCCCGGGCGCGGGGTCCCGGCGCCGCGTCGGGCGGCGCCCCGGTGTCGGCCGCTGGCCTGGTCTTTTCCCCTCCGCACTGGCGGTACGTTGAATCGAGCGCGTGTCGTGCATACGGCGGTACGTGACACTCTGTAATGGGATGCGTCCACGGACGGGCGGGCGGGCCGTCCAGTGATCAAGGGGAGCTCCATGCGGCTGCGGCCCAGGTCGATTCGGGTACGCGACACGATCGTGGCCGCGGTGCTCGCCGTGCTGGTGTTCGGCGCGCTCGCCGTCGGCATCGACCTGGCCGTGCGCACCTCCGCCAAGTCCCACCTGCTGGACGAGACCCAGACCGCCGGTCATCGCGTCAGCGCCGCCGTCCGCCAGGGGGCGCTGCGCACCCCGATCCCGGACTTCACCGGCGGCCGGGTGCTGGTCCAGGTGGTGGGCCCCGGCGGCCGCGTGCTGGACGCCACCCGGGCCGCCTCCCGCTACCCGCCGCTGAGCCGCGCGTGGCCGACCCCCGACCGGCGCGTCCACGACTCGGTGGAGTGCCCGGACGACCCCCGGCTGCCGCGCTGCATGGCGATCGAGGCGATCCGGGTCGACACCTCGCCCGAGTCGGCGGTGGTGTACGCGGCCCGGCCGCTGCCCGGCTACCTGGTCAACGGGCTGCTGGAGGCGGCGCTGACCGCGGCCGTGCTGGCGCTGAGCGCGGCGGTCGCCTGGATCACCTGGCGGGTCGTCGGCCGCACCCTGCGCCCGGTGGCGCAGATCCGCACCCAGCTCGCCGAGATCAGCGCGACCGACCTGAGCCGCCGGGTGCCGGAGTCGGAGGCCGAGGACGAGATCGCCGAGCTCGCCCGCACCGCCAACGAGACGCTCGAACGGCTGGAGCGGGCGGTGGCGCGGCAGCGCCAGTTCGCCTCCGACGCCTCGCACGAGCTGCGCACCCCCATCGCCGGCCTGCGGGCCAAGCTCGAGGACGCGGCGATGCACCCCGACGACACCGACCTGCGCGCCGCGATCCGCTCGGCGCTGCGCGACGTGGACCGGCTGCAGTCGATCGTCGCCGACCTGCTGCTGCTCGCCCGCATCGGCACCGTCGGCGCGGTGCAGGAGAGCATCGACCTGGGCCAACTGACCTCCTCCGGGCTGGCCCGGCGCCCCCCGTCCCGGCTCGAGATCAGCACGGATCTGAGGGAGGACGTGCGGGTGCGCGGGGTGCGGGTGCAGCTGGAGCGGCTGCTGGGCAACCTGCTGGACAACGCCGAGCGCTACGCCGCGTCCCGCGTGCACGTCGAGGTGGTCCGCGAGGGGAGCAAGGCGGTGCTGCGCGTCACCGACGACGGGCAGGGCATCCCCGACGTCGACCGGGAGCGGATCTTCGAGCGGTTCACCCGCCTGGACAGCGCCCGCAGCCGCGACGCCGGCGGCGCCGGCCTGGGCCTGGCGATCGCCCGGGAGATCGCCCAGGCGCACGGCGGCTCGCTGCGCGTCGAGGACTGGCCCCGCGGCGCCCGCTTCGCCCTGTCCCTGCCCCTGGAGATGACCAAGGCGTGAACCCGACGGCCGCCTGAAACGGCCGCGGGGCCGCCCGCGACGGCCGCCGTGCGCGGCCGGGGACGGCCCCGGGTGAGCGGAGCTCAGGCGCGGACGGCCTGCACCTCCAGCTGGATGTCGACCTTGTCGCCGAGCAGCGCGCCCTCGCCCTTGAGGGGCACGTTGAACTCGATGCCCCAGTCCTTGCGGTTGATCGTGGTGGTGGCGGAGAACCCGGCGCGGATGCCGCCCCACGGGTCCTCGCCGACGCCGTGGAACTCGACCTCGAGGGTGACGGGCCGGGTGATGCCCCGGATGGTCAGCTCACCGTCGACGAAGTAGCCGTCGCCCTCGGCCCGCACGCCCGTGGTGGCGAACGTCATCGTCGGGTGGTTCTCGACGTCCAGCACCTCGGACGAGCGCACGTGGGCGTCCCGGTCGGCGTTGCGGGTGTCCAGCGACGCCATCTTGATCTCGGCGGTCGCGGTGGACTTGGCCAGCTCCTCCGCGATCTCGATGCTGCCGGAGAACTCGGTGAAGCTGCCGCGCACCTTGGTCATCAGGTGCCGGATGCTGAAGGTCACCTCGGAGTGGGCGGGGTCGATGTTCCAGGTCCCCGCGGTCAGCCCCGGCGCGACGGTGGCGATGCTCGTCATGACGATCTCCAAATGCTTGAAGTTTCAACGACTTGTCTCCGGCCGACATTAGTTGAGCCTTCAAGCGCCTGTCAAACGATGCCGGAAGGGACGACCGAAATTCCACACACACCGCCCAACCCACGCCGCCCCGTTCGCAGTCTCGGGACCGCGCCTGCGGACGGGCTGCCCGACGCGGACGTCCAGCGCTCCATGGAGCGGTGCGATCACCGTGACGACGGCATGCTCTGGGAAATCATCGCGCGGGGCGACCTCGACCGAGCCCTGTCGAAGCTCACGCAATTCCCCGGGCGGTGCGGCTTGGGTGGCGCGGGATTGGCGGCGCCGTGCGGGGTTCTCGTTCGGGGGTGTCAAAGCTTGCGCGTGCTGGCCGCACGACGTCGATATCTCGTATTGCGAGATTCCTTGGCGTCCGCGCGTGACGTGGTGGCGGGTGGAACGGGGGATCTGGGGCGGTGGGCGGCGTTGGGGGAGTGCGGGCTGTTGACACCCTCAGGGTCAGGAGGAGGTGCTGGCGGCCGGGACGGCGTCGGCGGGGCGGCGGTGCTCCAGGGCGGCGCGCAGCTGCGCGCGGCCGCGGTGAATGCGGCTGCGGACGGTGCCGAGCTTCACCCCCAGGGTGGCGGCGATCTCCTCGTAGGTCAGGCCCTCGATGTCGCAGAGCACCACGGCCGCCCGGTACTCGGGAGGCAGCTCGTCCAGGGCCTTCTGGATGTCGGCGTCCAGGTGGCGCTCGTCGTAGGTCTGGGCGGGGCCGGGCTCGCGGCCTTGCAGGCGTTCGGCCGCGTCGTCGCCGAGGGCGTCGAACCGGATGCGCTGCCTGCGGCGGGCCCGGTCCAGGAACAGGTTGGTGGTGATGCGGTGCAGCCACCCCTCGAACGTGCCGGGGCTGTAGGAGGACAGCGACCGGAAGACGCGGACGAACACGTCCTGGGTGAGGTCCTCGGCGTCGTGCCGGTTGCCGGTCAGCCGGTACGCCAGCCGGAACACCCGTGTGGAGTGCTCGTTGACGATCTCCTCCCATGTCGGAGGCGTCCACGCCATCGTGCCTGCGCTCACCGCTACCCCCGGTCTGATGCCAAATCGTTACGGTCAAGGATGCCGTCGCCCAGATAAGAGCCGCGTAAGGGCGAGCGGGTTGGCCGGATGTGGCAGACCCCACAAAGGCGGTTGACCTGGGAGTTCGTGCGGCGTCGGCACCCGCCGCCACCAGGGCGGATGTGACGGATCGGACATGTCGCGGCCTGTGATCCATCTCATTGGACGAAGTGTCAGCAAGTATTGAGCGGACGGGCGCGGCGCACGATGATCGAGGGGCACGGGAGCGACGGCGCTCGCCCACCCCCCGAGTCGCGAGGTAGTGCCATGGCGCGCAGCTACAACCTGGCCGATCTGTTGGAACTCCTGGCGCAGGCGGGTCCGGACCGCCCGGCCCTGGTCGCGGGATCAGTCCGCCACACCTATCGCGAACTGGACGAACGGGCGTCCCGCGTCGGACGGCATCTGGCGTCGGCCGGGGTGCGGCCCGGCGAGCACGTGGCGATCCTCGCCTACAACCGGGCCGAGTGGATCGAGAGCATGTTCGGCGCCTACAAGATCCGGGCCGTGCCCATCCCCGTGAACTACCGGTACGTCGCCGGCGAGCTGCGGCACGTCCTGGCCGACTCCCGGTCCGTGGCGCTGATCGGGGAGCGGTCGCTGCTGACCCGGGTCCAGCGGATCCGCGGCGACCTGCCCGACCTCAGGCACGTGGTGGTGCTGGAGGACGGCTCCGACGACGAGGTGCCCGGCGCCGTCGAGTACGAGAAGGCGCTGGCGGACGCGCCGGAGACGCCGTTCCCCGAACGGTCGAGCGACGACCGGTACATCATGTACACCGGCGGGACCACCGGATACCCGAAGGGCGTCGAGTGGCGCTGCGAGGACATCTTCTTCGCCGCGCTCGGCGGCGGGAACGTCCTCGGCGACCCCATCGGCAGCCCCGAGCAGATCGTCGAGAGCGCCGAGCGGCCGCCCATGGCCGTGCTGGACTGCGCGCCCGTCATGCACGGCGCCGGGCAGTGGGTGGCGTTGATGGGGCTGTTCAGCGGCGCCAAGGTCGTGCTCTACACCGACCGCGCGTTCGACCCGGGACGGGCGCTGCGGCTGCTGGCCGAAGAACAGGCGAACGTGCTGATGCTCGTCGGCGACGCGATGGCGCGTCCGGTCGCGCGCGAGCTCGCCACGGGCCGGTACGACACGTCGCCGCTGTTCGCCGTCGCGTCCGGCGGCGCCCCGCTGACCGAGACGGCGCGGCGCGAGCTCACCGCGCACCTGCCGAACCTGGTGTTCCTCGACAACTACGGCGCCTCGGAGACCGGCACGTGCGGGCCGTCCGTCGGCGCCAAGGAGGGCACGGCCCGTTTCCAGATGAAGCCGGAGATCACCGTCCTCGGCCCGGATCTGAGGCCCGTCAAGCCCGGCGAGGTCGGCAGGCTCGCGCGCAGCGGCCACATCCCGCTCGGCTACTACAACGACCCGAAGAAGACGGCCGAGACGTTCTTCACCGACGACGACGGCGTGCGCTGGTCGGTGCCCGGCGACTTCGCGGTGCTGGAGGAGGACGGCACCATCACGCTGCTCGGCCGCGGTTCGCTCGTCATCAACACCGGCGGGGAGAAGGTGTACCCGGAGGAGGTCGAGGTCGCGCTCAAGGACCACCCCGACGTGTACGACGCGGTGGTCGTGGGCGTGCCGGACGAGCGGTTCGGGCAGCGGGTGGCGGCCGTGGTCGCGCCGCGTCCGGGCGCGTCGCCGACGCTGGAGGAGCTGAACGAGCACTGCCGGGGGCGCCTGGCCGGTTACAAGCTGCCGCGCAGTCTCACCCTGGTGGACGAGGTGAAGCGCACCGCCGTCGGCAAGTCCGATTACGCCTGGGCGAGAAGCGTCATCGACGGCACCGCCTCGTGACCCGTCGCCGCCCGCGCGAGGCGTTTCCGGAAGCCATTCCGCGACCGCGCGCAAGGCGTCTTGTATGTCCCTTTTGAGGGAATCGGCCGTTGCAGGGGACGGCAATGATAACGGCAATGGAGGAGGTTCTCCGGGTAGGACACCGGTCAAAAAATCCTTCCGGCGCGGGGGGCATGCCTTGGTGCGGTTCGCGCGCATAACCACCCCATGGGGGGAGATCGGTGGATTCCGCTCGCACAGCGGTATCACCTGCTCTCGGTGGTGGGCCGGGGCGGCATGGGCACGGTGTGGCGGGCCTACGACGAGATGCTCGACCGGGACGTGGCCGTCAAGGAGGTGCGGCTGCCCGAAGGGCTGACGCTCGGGGAGCGCCGGGTGCTGTGCCGCCGCCTCATCGACGAGGCGCGCGCCACGGCCGCGCTGCGGCATCCCGGGGTGGTCGTGGTGCACGACGTCGTCATCGAGGACGGCCGGCCGTGGATCATCATGGAGTACCTGCGGGCCCGGTCGCTGCACCGCGTCATCGCCGAGGACGGCCCGCTCAGTCCGCGCCGCGCCGCCGAGATCGGATCGGCCGTGCTGTCGGTGCTGCGCGCCGCGCACAGCGTCGGGATCCTGCACTGCGACGTCAAGCCCAGCAACGTGCTGCTGTGCGACGACGGCCGCGTGCTGCTCGCCGACTTCGGCCTGGCCGTGTACCTGCACGGGGGACGGGACGGCGACACGCTGGTGGCGGGCATCCAAGGGTCGCCCGCGTACCTGTCGCCGGAGCGGGTGCGCGGGGAGCGGGGCACCGAGGCCTCCGACATGTGGTCGCTGGGGGCGACGCTGTACGCGGCGGTGGAGGGCGACTCGCCGTTCCTGCGCTGCCACGCGCTCGCGTCCATGGTGGCGGTGCTGCTGGGCGAGTACGAGCCGCCCAGGCGCGCCGGTCCCCTCACGCCCGTCATCGAGGGACTGCTGCGCCAGAACCCGGAGGAACGGCTCTCTCCGGCCGAAACGGCCTGGCTGCTGCGCTGCGCGCGCAACCAGGAAAGGAACTTGATGCCGCTGCGTGTGGGAAAACAACTGTGGACGGCCCTGCGGGGCGCGCTGTCGGCGCGCAGCGCCGCGCTGCTGCTCGGCATGGGCGCCCGTCCCCGTGTAGGGCTGGTGACGGCGTGCGCCGTCGCGATGGTCGCGCTGGGAACGGTGACGGCCAGATGGCATGCGGCGCACGAGACCGACACCGCCGTCGCGATGGCCGGACACGACGCCGCCGCGCAGTCCGCCCAGGAGTACGCCGCCGTCACCACGCCGGCGCACACCGTCCGCTACCACGAAAGCGGCGGATACAGCCTCGCGGTCCCCGACGACTGGAAGCGCCGGCGGCACGGGGAGCTCGTCCAATGGACCGACCCGCGCACAAGGCGCGGCCTGACCGTCGCACCCGTTTCCGGAGATCCGCTGAGCGGCCTGCGCGCCGCGGAACGCCAGGCCGTGGCGGCGGCCGAATACCCCGGCTATCAGAGGATCCGCCTGGAAGCGGCGCCCGGCGTCGCCCGCGACGCCGCGCAATGGGAGTTCACCTGGACGGACGAGGTCGCGATGCGGATGCTGCGCACCCGAGTGGCCGGTTTCGAACTGTCCTTCTTCGCCCCCGGCTCGCAGTGGACGGCGAGCCGGAAGCTCTTCGAGACGATCCTGGGAACCTTCCACAAGGAGTGAACGCCGCGCGGCCGATGCTCAGGCGGCGGCTTCGGACTGCCGCATGCGCAGCAGGAACTCCGCGTTGGACGAGGTGCCCTTCATCCTCTCCAAGAGCACCTCGACGGCCTGCTGCCGGTCGAGCCCCTGCAGGGCCCGGCGCAGCCGCCAGGACAGCTCCAGCTCCTCGGGCGACATCAGCAGCTCCTCGCGCCGCGTGCCGGACGCCTCCACGTCCACGGCGGGGAACACGCGCTTGTCGGCCAGGCCCCGGTCGAGCTTGAGCTCCATGTTGCCGGTGCCCTTGTACTCCTCGAAGAACACGTCGTCCATGCGGGAGCCGGTCTCGACCAGCGCGGTGGCCAGGATGGTCAGGGAGCCGCCGTTCTCGATGTTGCGCGCGGCCCCGAAGAACTTCTTGGGCGGGTACAGGGCGCTCGTCGCGACGCCGCCCGCGAGGATGCGCCCGTTGGACGGGGCGAGCTGGTTGTAGGCGCGGCCGAGCCGCGTGATGGAGTCGAGCATGACGACCACGTCCCGGCCCTGCTCGACGAGCCGCTTGGCCCGTTCGACGGCCAGCTCGGCCAGGGCGACGTGCTGCTCGGCGGGCTTGTCGAACGTGGAGTGCAGCACCTCGCCGCGGATCGACCGCTGCATGTCGGTGACCTCCTCCGGCCGCTCGTCGATGAGCAGCACCATGAGGTGGCACTCGGGGTTGTTGCGGGCGACCGCGTCGGCGATCGCCTGCAGGATCATCGTCTTGCCGACCCGGGGCGGCGCCACGATGAGGCCGCGCTGCCCCTTGTCGATCGGCGCGACCAGGTCGATGACGCGGGTCGCGACGGCGCCGGTGTCCAGCCGCAGCCGCTCGTTCGGGAACAGCGGCGTCAGCTCGGCGAACGCGGGCCGCCGCGCCGCCTCCTCGACGGGCGCGCCGTTGACGCTGTGCACCTCGACCAGGGCCGGGTGCTTGTCGCGCCCCTGCCGGGGCGGTCGCGCGGTCCCGGCCACGATGTCGCCGGGACGCAGGTGGTGGGCCGTGACCTGCGCCAGCTGGACGTAGACGTCGTCGGGGCCGGGCGTGTAACCGCTCGTCCTGACGAACGCGTGCTTGTCGCGCACGTCCAGCACTCCCTCGAAGGGGACTGCCGGCTGGTCGCAGGTCTCGGTCGTCTGGGGCGCACGGTTCCGCCTCGCCGTCCGCCTCCTCGTACGGGCGGGCCGGGTTTCGGCGACGGACGTGCGCTCCGTCGTGATGGTCGCGGTGGAGGGCATGAAGATCCCTTCTGGGAGTGCGCGGGAAGGCCGCGGCACTCCGGAGACGGCTCCCGTCGACTCGGTTCTACGTACGGGAGGGGGAGGAAGATTCGACCCTGCGGGATCGAGCCGCTGAACATGAACACCGGGCGCTCAGATGGCCCACGCGAAGAAGGAAACGCCACTGCCGCAAGGGATCACCCAGAGCGGCCGACTCAATCGGACATCAACACAGGCGCTCATTCATTAAAGCACACGGGACCGCTCCGGTATTCCCTCCACGCGGCGCGGTATTCGACCGCGGCCGCGGCCGAGCGGAAAGGCGGGCGGGCCGAAGCCCGGATCTTCCGGTCCGTACGATTGCCCGAGGCCACACGGAAGGGGACGGATGGGACTGCGCCTCGCCGTCGACGCCGCGTCGGGCGTCGCCACGATCACCATCGACCGGCCGCACAAGCGCAACGCCATGACGCGTGCGATGTGGCTGGAGCTGCCGCGGCTGCTGGACGGGCTGGCCGCCGACCCCGCCGTGCGCGTGGTCGTGGTGACCGGCGCGGGCGGCGACTTCTGCGCGGGCGCCGACATCTCCGAGCTGACCGACGACCGCCACCGCGGGCACCCCTCCACGGTGGCCGAGACGGCGCTGGCCGCGTTCCCCAAACCCACGGTCGCCGCGATCGAGGGCGTCTGCGTCGGCGGCGGCTGCCAGCTCGCCGCGGCCTGCGACCTGCGGTTCGCCGCCTCCTCCGCCCGCTTCGGCGTCACCCCGGCCCGGCTCGGCCTGGTCTACCCGGCGTCGGCCACGGTCCGTCTCGTCCGCCTCGTCGGCCCGTCCGCCGCCAAGTACCTGGTGTACTCGGCGGAGCTCATCGACGCCGCCCACGCCCTGCGCGTCGGCCTCGTGGACGAGGTCGTGGCGGACGACGTGCACGCCCGGGTGGCGGACTTCGCGCGCACCCTCGCGTCCCGTTCGCTCCTGACCCAGTTCGCCGCCAAGGAGATCATCGAAGCGGCCGCCGCGGGACGGCCGGCGGACGAGACGGCCCGCGCCTGGCAGGCCGAAGCCGCCGCGTCCGGCGAGGCGGACGAAGGCGTGGCCGCCTTCCTGGAGCGCCGCCCGCCCGCCTTCCCCTGGACGCCGCACCGCTGACCCCGGCGACGCGCCGGACCGTCCGCGGGGCGGACCGAAGTCGTCAGGTGATCGGCAGGCGGCGGAAGCGTCCCGGAGGCAGGTCCCGCAGACGTGCCGCCGCGGCGACCGGGTCGTGCAGCACGTCGACGACGTCGCCCCTGCGCAACTGCGCCAGCGCCAAGACGCCGCAGGTGATGTCGTCCTGCGTCCGGACGACCACCAGCGGCCCCAACTGCGCGCACCCGGTCTCGAACGAGCCCAGGCACGCCAGCAGCTCCTTCGCCGCCCCCACCACCGAGGAGGCGGGCTGTGCGGTCGTGTCCGGGGAAGCGGAGTTCAGAGCGGCGGCGGAGTCGGCGGGCGCCTGCTGGGAGTGCTCCTGAAGCGCGTTCGCGGGAGCGTCGCCGTCCACCGAGTGGGACTGCGCCGGTGCCTGGGCGGACAGGGCGGCCGCGAAGACGTGCGGTCCGCCGTCCTGGGGCGGAGCGGCCGCGGGGGCCGGCGGCGCGTCGGCGCCGAGAACGTGAAGGAGGTCGAAGAACTCGCGTTCCAAGTCGCGGGGACTGCGTCCGCAGAGGTAGTAGCGGGTGCCGTCCTTGAGCGGGGTCTCCAGTTCGATGTCCAGGCCCAGGGTCTCGGCGAAGTGCTCGTAGACCTTGGCGAGGTCGGCGCGGGAAGCGGTTCCGGTGGCGGTGAGGGTGCCCGCGACGGTGTCGACCGGGTCGGCGCCCAGGGACGCGGCGACCGCCTGGTCGAGCCGGGCCGCCAGGTGGCCGCGCAGGCGGGCGACCTCGTCGGACAGCCGGTCGACGGCTTCGCGCTGCTCGGTCAGGCGGGCGGTGACCTCCGGGAGCATGCGCTCGTTGATCTGCGTGAGGATCGAGCGGATGCGCGCGTCCGTCCGCTGCAGCGCATGGTCGTGGGCGGCGTGCCCCTCGGTGAGGCGCTGCACTTCCGCGCGCTGCTCCGAGCGCAGGCGGTCCAGCGCGTCGCGGGTGTCCTTGAGCGCCGCCACCTGGGTGCGGATGTCGTCGAGTTCGGGCGCGCAGACGGGGCGCCGGCGTTCGAACGCCAGGTACAGCTCCCGGCCGGCGATCGCCAGGCACAGCAGAACGAGGATCGCGGTCATGGCGGCCCCCCACAGGGCTGATCTCGCCTGCAAGATAGTGCACGATCTGCGGACGACGACAGCCCGAAACTGCGCCTTGCCCCGTTCTGCCGGGAAAAATTTACGGTCCGAACGGGCCGGCGGGACGCCCCCGGCACCGCGGCGCGCCCCGCGCCGGACCGGTCAGAGGGCGACGAAGGACAGCCCGCGCGCCTTCAGCTCGGGGATGGCCTTGCGCAGGGCCTTGACGGTCTGCGAGCGGTCGCCGCCGCCGTCGTGGCACAGCATGATGTTTCCCGCCTTGGAGCCGACCAGCACCTTGCGGATGCGGGCCACGCCCGGACGGGTCCAGTCGCGGGGGTCGACCGCCCAGTCCACCGGCAGCATGTCGTGCTCGGCGACCATGTCCAGGATGCGCTTGGACCAGGCGCCGCCGGGGGAGCGGAAGAACGTCGGCACGACGCCGGTGACCTGGGCGATGCGGTCGTGCGCCTCCACGATCTCCTTGCGCAGCCGCTTGGCGGACAGGGCGGTCATCGACAGCGGATGCGTCTGGGTGTGGTTGCACACCTGGTGGCCGGCGTCGGCGATGCGGCGGGCGAGGCGCGGATACTCCTTGACCTGCGTGCCGATGATGAAGAACGTCGCGGTCACCTGGTGCTCGGCGAGCAGGTCGAGGACCTGCGGCGTCCATTCGGGGTGCGGGCCGTCGTCGATGGTGAGCGCGATGGTGTTCGGCGGGGGCGCCGGGGACAGGTCGGTCAGCTCCCGGATCGGGGTGTTGACCGCGGTCAGCTTGCTCTGCGTCCAGGCGGCCGGGCGAGGAGTCGGCGTGGGCGTGGGCGTGGCGTGCACGACCGGCTGCCCCTGTGCGGCCTGCCCGGACGGTGGGGCCCCCTTCCGAGGTGAACCGTGTCGGACGCCGTCGGCGCTGAGAACCGCCAGACCGGCCGCGCCCAACAGCCACAGTGCCTTACGCCGAGACGTCATGTTGAGTTGGATTTGCCCCACAAGGTCCACGTTATCCGGGACCCCATCGGTCACGCTGGTCTAATCGGATCACAAACGTCTCACCTCACGGCGACACCGAGGAGACCAGTGCGCGGGGGCGCGCGGACGGGGGAGGCTCATGAGCGCGGCGCCCGAGATCGGCCCGCCGTCCCGGGCGCCGCGGCCGCGGCTAAGCGACGCAGGCGAGGGCGTCGATCTCCACGAGCATCGACTCGTGCGGCAGGTCCACGAAGACGGTCGTGCGGCAGGGCAGGACGCCGCCGGGGCAGTTCTCCTTGACGAACTCGCCGTACGCCTCGTTCATCGCGGCGAAGTCCTCGCGCTTGGTCAGGTAGACGCGGAACATCAGCACGTCCTCGACGCTCGCGCCGCCCGCCTCCAGGACCGCCTTGACGTTCTCCAGCACGCGCCGCGTCTGCGCCTTCACGTCGCCCGGGTACAGGTACTCGCCGGTGGCCGGGTCCTGCGGCCCCTGCCCGGAGACCTGCAGCAGCGGGCCCTTGCGGACGCCCTGGGAGAACACCCAGGCGGGGGCGGGAGCGCCGTCGGTGCGTACCTCGGTCTTGTCGCTCATGTCGTCGTCCTTTCATCGCGGGAGGACATGCCGCGGGGGGACTCGTCGCGGGGGGCCCGGCGGACCGGGTCGCGGTGGGCGTCCTCGCGGTATCCGCATTCGGCGGAGATGGCGCGGGTGGTGGCGAGCAGCTCGGGCAGCAGGTCCATGACCTGCTCGCGGGGCAGCACCACGTCCGGCACCGAGATGGACGCGGCGGCGACCACGCGCCCGGTGACGTCGCGGATCGGCGCGGCGACGCAGCGGATGAACGTCTCGTGCTCGGCGTCGTCCACGGCGTAGCCCTGCTCGGCCACGCGCGCCAGCTCGGCGAGCAGCGCGTCCGGGTCGGTGATGGTGTTCGGCGTGTACCGGACGAAGTCGATGTCGCCGACGACGCGTTCGCGGCGGCCGTCGGGCAGGTCCGCCAGCAGCACCTTGGCGATGGCGGTGGCGTGCAGCGGCATGCGCAGCCCGATCCGCGAGTACATGCGGATGGCGTGGCGCGAGTCGTACTTGTCCAGGTAGACGACCTCGCCGCCCTCGTACACGCCCAGGTGGACGGTCTGCCCGGTGACCTCGTTCAACCGGGCCAGGTGCGGGGCCGCCACGCCGCGGATCTCGCGCTGCTCCAGCGCGGCGGCCGACAGCGCGAACATGCGCCGGCCCAGGTGGAAGCGGTGGTCGCCGTCGCGGTAGACGAACCGCTCCTCCTCCAGCGTGCGCAGCAGTCGCAGGACGGTCGTCTTGTGCACCCCGACGGTGGCGGCCAGCTCGTCGAGCCCGCGCGGGCCCTCGCCCAGCTCGATCAGGATCCGCAGCGCCCGTCCCAGGCTCTGGCTCATCGCCCTCTCCATTGACCCGTGTCGCGGCAGGATGCTACAACCGCAGCAGCATATTGTGCAATCGATGTTGCGCTATATGCAATGAAGGAGGTCAGCGTGGGAATGGCAATCGACGACCGGGCCGTCGACGCGCTCGGGAACGAGCGGCTCGACTGGCGGTTCAAGGCGATCCCGGCCGCGGCCGACGGCACGACCGTCGAGGAGTACCTGCGGACGCGGCCGACGCTCGACGACCTCGGCACGCCGCTGCTGACGCTGGACGCCGGGGCCCTCGACCACAACGTCCGCCTGATGGCGTCCTGGACGCGGGACGCGGGCGTGCACCTCGCCCCGCACGGCAAGACGACCATGGCGCCCGCCCTGTGGCGCCGCCAGCTCGAGGCCGGGGCGTGGGGCATCACCCTGGCCAACCTTCCCCAGCTGCGCGTCGGCCGCGCGTTCGGGGTGCGGACCCTGCTGCTGGCCAACACGCTGCTCGACCCGGCCGGCCTGGCCTGGCTGGCGCGGGAACTGGAACGCGACACCGAGTTCCGCTTCCTGTCGTGGGTGGACGACGCCCGGTCGGTGGAGCTGATGGACGAGGCGCTGCGCGCGGCGGACGCGTCCCGCCCCGTGGACGTGTGCGTCGAGCTGGGCGGGCCGGGCGGCCGCACGGGCGTGCGCGACGACGAGGAGGCGGTCGCCGTCGCCGAGGCCGTCCGCAAGGCGCCGACCCTGCGGCTCGCGGGCGTCGCCGGCTACGAGGGCGCGCTCGCCCACGACGCGTCCGACGAGGGACGCGCCGCCGTCGACGCGTACCTGCGCCGCATGGCGGCCCTGCACGGGCGCCTCGCGTACGAGGTGGACGACCCGGTCGTCACGGCGGGCGGCAGCGCGTTCTTCGACCAGGTGGTGGACGTGCTCGCCGGGCTCGACGGGCAGGTCGTGCTGCGGTCGGGCGCGTACATCGTCCACGACGACGGCTTCTACCGGTCCATCTCGCCGTTCGTCCGCGGCGCCCACGGCGAGCGGCTGCGGTCGGCGATGCACGCGTGGGCCCGCGTGGTGTCGCGACCGGAGCCGGGCCTGGCGCTGCTGGACGCCGGACGGCGCGACCTGCCCTTCGACCAGGGCCTTCCCGAACCGCAGCTCGTCCGAGGCGAAGGCGCGGCGCCGGTGCGGAACGCCCGGGTGACCGCGCTCAACGACCAGCACGCGTTCCTCCGCGACGCCGACGTCCAGGTGGGCGACGTGGTGCGGCTCGGGTTGTCGCACCCCTGCACGGCGCTGGACAAGTGGACGCTCATCCCCGTCGTGGACGACGCGGACGCCGACAACCCCGCCGTGGTCGACCTGATCAGGACGTGGTTCTGATGACCGACCTGCTGATCCGCGGCGCCACCGTGGTCGACGGCACCGGCGCGCCCGGCCGGGTCGCCGACGTCGCCGTCGCCGGCGGCCGCGTCGAGGCCGTGGACGACCGCCTGCCGCGCGGCGCCCGCCGGGAGATCGACGCGTCCGGCCTGGTGCTCGCGCCCGGCTTCATCGACATGCACTCCCACTCCGACCTGCACGTCCTGGTCGAACGCGACCACACGGCCAAGGTGAGCCAGGGCGTCACGACGGAGGTGCTCGGCCAGGACGGCCTGTCGTACGCGCCCGTCGACGACACCACCCTCCCGGCGATCCGGCAGGCCGTCGCGGGCTGGAACGGCGACCCCGACGGCTTCGACTGGAACTGGCGGAGCGTCGGCGAATACCTCGACCGGCTGGACGAGGGCATCGCCGTCAACGCCTGCTACCTCGTCCCGCAGGGAACGGTCCGCATGCTCGCCATGGGATGGGACGACCGGCCGCCCACCGAGGCCGAACTCGACCGGCAGCGCGAACTCGTCGCCACCGCCATGCGCGAAGGCGCGGTCGGCATGTCGAGCGGGCTGACGTACGCGCCCGGCATGTACGCGGGCGACGACGAGCTGGTCGAACTGTGCCGGGTCGTGGCGTCGTTCGGCGGGTTCTACGCCCCGCACCACCGCTCGTACGGCGCCGGGGCGCTGGAGGCGTACGCGCAGATGGTGGAGGTGTCGCGGCGGTCCGGCTGCCCGCTGCACCTGGCGCACGCCACCATGAACTTCGGCGTCAACGCCGGCCGCGCCCCCGAGCTGCTGCGCCTGCTGGACGACGCCATCGCCGGCGGCTGCGACATCACCCTCGACACCTACCCCTACCTGCCCGGGTCGACCACGCTCGCCGCGCTGCTGCCGAGCTGGGCGTCCGAGGGCGGGCCCGCCGCGATCCTCGCCCGGCTCGCCGACGCGCCGACCCGCGAGCGCATCCGGCGCGTCCTGGAGGTCGAGGGCTCGGACGGCTGCCACGGCGTCCCCGTCGAATGGGACACCATCGAGATCTCCGGCTCGCGCGACCCGTCGGCGGTCGGCCGGACGGTCGCCGCGCTGGCCGCCGCGTCCGGACGGTCCCCGTTCGAGGTGTTCGCCGACCTGCTCGTCGCCGACGAGCTGGGCACGACGATCCTGCAGCACGTCGGGCACGAGGACAACGTCCAGACGATCATGCGGCATCCCGCGCACACCGGCGGCAGCGACGGCCTGCTGCCCCTGGCGGCGGCCGGCGGCGCGGCCAAGCCGCACCCGCGCGCGTGGGGCACCTTCCCCCGCTACCTGGGCCGGTACGTGCGCGAGCTGGGCGTGCTGTCGCTGGAGGAGTGCGTGGCGCACCTGACCGGACGCGCCGCACGCCGCCTCAAGCTCGCCGACCGCGGCCTGGTGCGCCCCGGCTTCCACGCCGACCTCGTCCTGTTCGACCCCGACACCGTCCGCGACACCGCCACGTTCGACGAGCCCCGGCAGCGCCCCGAGGGCATCCCGTACGTCTTCGTCGGCGGCGTCGCGGTCATCGACGACGGCGCCCACACCGGCTCCCTGCCCGGACGATCCCTGCGCCGCGCCCCCGACGGTTCGACCCGCTGACCCCCGCTGACCGCCTCCCGCCCCTCACCCCCAGGCCGCGGCCCGCCCGCACGGGCCGCGGCGCACCCCCCGAAGGATCGACATGATCGATTGGCTGCATCACGACACCGGCGGCCTGCTGCTGCTCTGCGCGGCGGCGATCGCCCTGCTCCTGTTCCTGATCATCAAGGTGCGGTTGGAGCCGTTCATCTCGCTGCTGGTGTCCGGGCTGGCGCTGGCGCTGGCCGCGGGCCTGAGCGTCGAGCAGATCGTCGGCACCGCGCTCAGCTCCAAGGAGTCGCTGCTGGAGACCGGCTTCGGCGGCATCCTCGGGCACATCGCGCCGATCATCGGGCTCGGCACCATCCTCGGCGCGATCCTGGAACGCTCCGGCGGCGCCGACGTGCTCACCCGCCGCCTGCTGCGCGTCTTCGGCGAACGCGGCGCGCCCCTCGCCATGGGCCTGGCCGGCCTGGTCCTAGGGGTGCCCGTTTTCTTCGATATCGGGATATTTGTCCTTGCTCCGCTGGTCTACATCACCGCGCGGCGCGGCGGCCGGTCGCTGGTGCTGTACGCGCTCCCGCTGCTGGCCGGACTGTCGATGACGCACGCGTTCCTGCCCCCGCACCCCGGCCCGGTGGCCGCGGCCGGGCTGCTCGACGTCTCCCTCGGCTGGATCATCGTCATGGGCGCGGTCTGCGGCGTCCCGGCGTTCCTCGTCGCGGGCGTCGCGTGGGGCGCGTGGATCGGCAAGCGCGTGCACGTCACCGTGCCCGAGGACTACGTGGTCGGCGAGGAGGAGGGCCGCGACGCCGCCCGCCCCGAGCCGCCCCTCACCGCGGTCCTGCTCGTCATCGCGGCGCCCCTGGTGCTGATCCTGCTCGCCACGTTCGGCGCCGTCTGGTGGAAGGACAGCCCGGCGCTGCCCACGCTGACCTTCCTCGGCAACCCGGCGGTCGCGCTCACCCTCGCCGTGCTGCTGGCCATGTGGCTGCTCGGCGTGCGCCGCGGCATCCCGGCCGCCGAGCTGTCGGAGCTGGCCACCCGGTCGCTGCGCCCGGTCGGCATGATCCTGCTCGTCGTCGGCGCGGGCGCGTTCTTCGGCGCGGTCATCTCCGCCACCGGCGTCGGCAAGGCCCTGGCCGGAACGCTGTCGGACGCGGGCCTGCCGGTGATCGTGCTGGCCTACCTGATCAGCTGCGGGCTGCGGCTGGCGCAGGGGTCGGCGACCGTCGCGATCGTCACCACCGGCGGCATCGTCGCGCCGCTGCTGCAGGGCGAGCACCACAGCCAGGCCCACCTGGCGCTGATCGTCATCGCGATCTCCGCGGGCTCGATCATCGCCTCGCACGTCAACGACGGCGGCTTCTGGATCGTCTCCCGCTACTTCAACATGTCCGTCCGGGACACCCTGAAGACCTGGACCGTGCTGGAGACGATCCTGTCCGTCGTCGGCTTCGCCGCGGCCGCCGCCCTGAGCGTCTTCGTCTAGCTCCACGCGGCCGGGTACGGATGTGCGCCGGAATCGGGGGCCGGCGCCCCCGCCCGAAGGTCACGCGCCGAGCAGGCTGCGGACGTGCGTCAGGATCGGCGCGCGCAGACTCGGCAGGGAGGCGTGCTCACCCGCGGCGACCTTCCCGGTGACCAGCGCGGCCACTCCGCCGACGATCATCCGGCCGGCGAACTGCGGATCGGGCAGCCGGCGCCAGCGCTCGTCGGCCGCCATCACCGAGTGCATCAGCTCGGCGAACCGCTGCTGCACCGCGAAGCGCGCCGCGGCCGAGGACGCGCCCAGCGCGTAGACCTCCACCAGGAACGTGCGGGCCCGCGCCCCGTCCGCGGCCAGTTCGCGCAGATAGGCCCCGATGGCGCGGTCCAAACGCTGCAGCGGCGGCAGGTCCTCCGACCCCGCCGCCGCGGTGACGACGGCGACCATCCGTTCGGCGGCGGCGGCATAGGCGGCCAGGAAGCACGCCCGCTTGTCGGCGAAGTGACGGTAGAACGTCTCGCGGGACACGTGGGCGCGTTTGAGCACATCGGCGACGGTGCTGGCGGCGTACCCCTTCTCCCCGACCACCTCGATGACGCTCTGCAGCAGCCGCTCGCGCTGGGAGGCGGCGACCTGTTCGCGGGTCAGGTGATGACGTCCCCGAGGTAGTGATTCGTAGCCCAGGGAGTCCACGGGAGGAAAATTACCAACGCGGGAGAACGGCGCACAACGAGCAATATCCGCGTTGCGAACACAGGTGTTCGTGAAGGTGTTACCTTCGTCGGCGTATGACCGGCGGCGACACCCGGGACACCGGAGGCCGCCGCCGAGCGATCGAGGCCCGGCGCGGGCTTGGCGACCGCGACCGGCAGCACGCCGCGGGGGCCGAGCTGTTCGGTCACCGCGGACGCCGTCACCCCGCAGCACCTCGCCGGGCCGGTCGCTCCGGCGCGGGCGCGGCGCCGAACCGCCGCGCGTCCGCCGCCAGCCCGCCGCGCGCACCGCGCGGGTCAGGGGAGCAGACCCGCGCGGCGGGCCGCGCTGACCGCCTCCATGCGCGTGTGGGCGTCCAGCTTGCGCATGGCCGACCGCAGATAGCTCTTGACGGTCTCGGGCAGCAGCCCGAGGCGCCGCGCCGTCTCGGCGTTGGTGCAGCCGATCGCCACGTACGACAGCACGTCCAGCTCCCGCGGCGACAGCGCCGGACGCGGCGGACCGCCGGACGGGCGCGCGTCGGTGCCCGCGGCCGCCAACCGGGTGGACGCCGCCAGCAGCCGGTCCCGCAGCGCCGGGTCCTCGATCCGGTCGGCCAGCCCGCGCAGCTCGGCGTGCACGGCGCGGACCTCCTCCCAGCGGGCCGCGGTCCGCGGCTCGTCGCGGGCCGCCTCGCGCTGGACGCGCGCCAGCGCCTCGTCGGCCGCGTCCCGCACCGCCAGGTCCTGCTCCAGGTCGCGGGCGGTCTGCACGGCGGACTCGACGACCCGGTCGGCCAGGCCGAGCGGCTCGCGCAGCGCCCCGTACAGCACGCCGCGCACCCGCCGCCGCACCACGACCGGGATCGCCATGACCGTCAGCAGGCCCTCGTTGCGCACCGGCTTGTCGTAGTCGTGGGTGATGGACGAGGCGTGCGGATAGTCGCTCACCCACACCGGACGGCCCATCGCCATCGCCTTGCCGCCGAGCCCGAAGCCCTCCCGCACGACCAGCCCGGACAGGGAGTCGGTGGTGTTGCCGACCAGCTCGCTGATGCGCAGCCGCCCGGGGCCGCTCAGCGCGCCGCCGAACACCACCGGCAGCCCCGTCACCCGGTGCAGCGTCAGGACGGAGCTGCGGAACGCGCCCGCGTCGTCTCCCATGTCCGTCAGGATGCCCCGACCTCCACCGCGGCGCCAGAGGTCAGGCGTGTTTCGCGGCCGCCACGTCCTGCAGGCCGAGGATCTCGATGGCCTCCTCCCGCATCTGCACCTTGCGGACCTTGCCGGTGACCGTCATCGGGAACTCGTCCACGATGTGCACGTACCGGGGGATCTTGAAGTGCGCCAGCTTGCCCTTGCAGAACTCGCGCAGCTTCTCGGCGGTGAGCGGCTCGGCCCCGGGGCGCAGCCGCACCCAGGCCATCAGCTCCTCGCCGTACTTTTCGTCCGGCACTCCGATGACCTGCGCGTCCACGATGTCGGGATGGGTGTAGAGGAACTCCTCCACCTCGCGCGGGTAGATGTTCTCCCCGCCCCGGATCACCATGTCCTTGATGCGGCCGGTGATGTTGACGTACCCGTCGGCGTCCATCACCGCCAGGTCGCCGGTGTGCATCCAGCGGGCGGCGTCGATGGCCTCGGCGGTCTGCTCCGGGTCGTTCCAGTAGCCGAGCATCACCGAGTAGCCGCGGGTGCACAGCTCGCCGGGCGTGCCGCGCGGCACCGTCACCCCCGTCTCCGGGTCGATGATCTTGATCTCCAGGTGCGGGTGGACGGTGCCGACCGTGGAGACGCGCCGGTCCAGCGAGTCGTCGGCGCGGGTCTGGGTGGAGACGGGCGAGGTCTCGGTCATGCCGTAGCAGATCGCCACCTCGGCCATCCCCATCCGGTCGATGACCTGCTTCATCACCTCGACCGGGCAGGGCGACCCGGCCATGATCCCGGTGCGCAGCGACGACAGGTCGTGCTCGGCGAACGACGGCTCGTTCAGCTCGGCGATGAACATCGTCGGCACCCCGTACAGGGAGGTGCAGCGCTCGGCCGCGACCGCCTCCAGCGTGGCGCGCGGCTCGAACGACGGCGCGGGGATGACGATGCACGCGCCGTGGCTGGTGGCCGCCAGGTTGCACATCACCATGCCGAAGCAGTGGTAGAACGGCACCGGCACGCAGATGCGGTCCTCCTCGTCGTAGCCGAGCAGCTCGCCGACGAAGAAGCCGTTGTTGAGGATGTTGTGGTGCGACAGCGTCGCGCCCTTGGGGAAGCCCGTCGTCCCGCTCGTGTACTGGATGTTGATCGGGTCGTCCGCGCCGAGCCCGGCGGCGATCTCCGCCAGGCGGGCCGGGTCGGCGGCGCGTCCCGACTCCACCAGCTCATGCCACGCGTCGCTCCCGAGCAGCAGCACGTCCCGCAGGTCCGGGCAGCCCGGCCGCGCCTGCTCGATCATCGCGGCGTAGTCGGACGTCTTGAACGAGGGCGCGGCGATCAGCGTGCGGATGCCCGCCTGCTTGAGCACGTACTCCAGCTCGTGCACCCGGTAGGCGGGGTTGATGTTCACCAGGATCGCGCCGATCTTGGCGGTGGCGTACTGGACGAACACCCACTCGGCGCAGTTGGGCGCCCAGATGCCCACCCGGTCGCCCTTGCGCACCCCGAGCCTGTCCAGGCCGAGCGCGATCGTCTCGACCTCGGCGGCGAGCTGCTCGTACGTCCAGCGGCGGCCGCTCGGACGGTCGACGAGGGCGTCGCGGTCGGGGAAGCGCGCCACCGTCTTGTCGAAGTTGGCGCCGATCGTGTCGCCCAGCAGCGGTTTGGCCGACGTGCCGGACGCGTACGACAGCTGGGCGCGGTCGCCCGTGGGGGGAAGCCCGCCCCCGCCGGCCGGATTCGTCATCGCAGGTCCTCCTCTCGGAACTCGCCCTGCGGGCGGGCGTCGGCGTCGGGATGCTTGTCGATCTCGTCGGCGCGCAGCTGCACCCGGCGGATCTTGCCGGAGATCGTCTTGGGCAGCTCGTCGGTGAACTCCAGCAGCCGGATCCGCTTGTACGGCGACAGGTGCGCCCGGCTGTGCGCGAAGATCGCGGCCGCGGTCTCGGCGGTCGGCTCCCAGCCCGCCGCCAGCGTCACGTACGCCTTGGGCACCGCCAGCCGCACCGGGTCGGGGGACGGCACGACCGCGGCCTCGGCCACCGCCTCGTGCTCGATGAGCACGCTCTCCAGCTCGAACGGCGAGATCTTGTAGTCGGACGCCTTGAACACGTCGTCGGCGCGGCCCACGTAGGTGATGTAGCCGTCGGCGTCCCGGGTGCCGATGTCGCCGGTGTGGTAGTAGCCCCCGGCCATGGCCTCGCCGGTGCGCTCGTCGTCGCCGTGGTAGCCGACCATCAGGCCGAGCGGCCGGTCGTCCAGGTCGAGGCAGATCTCGCCCTCGTCGGCGGGCTGCCCGGTCACCGGGTCGAGCAGCGCGACCCGGTAGCCGGGCGCCGGGCGGCCCATCGACCCCGGCCGCACCTCCTGCCCGGGAGTGTTGGCGATCTGCACGGTCGTCTCGGTCTGCCCGAAGCCGTCCCGGATCGTCACGCCCCACGCCTCGCGGACCCGTTCGATCACCTCGGGGTTGAGCGGCTCGCCCGCCGCCACCACCTCGCGCGGCGGCGTGCGCAGCTTGGTCAGGTCGGCCTGGATCAGCATGCGCCACACCGTGGGCGGGGCGCAGAAGCTCGTCACGCCGCAGCGGTCCATCTCGCGCAGCAGCCGATCCGCGTCGAACCGCGTGTAGTTGAAGATGAACACGCACGCCTCGGCGTTCCACGGCGCGAACACGTTGCTCCAGGCGTGCTTGGCCCAGCCCGGCGAGGAGATGTTGAGGTGGACGTCGCCGGGCCGCAGCCCGATCCAGTACATCGTCGACAGGTGCCCGACCGGGTACGAGGCGTGCGTGTGCTCCACCAGCTTGGGCTTGGCGGTCGTCCCGGAGGTGAAGTAGAGCAGCAGCGTGTCGGTCGCCCGCGTCGTGCCGTACGGGGTGAACGTCTCCTCGGCCTTGTAGGCGACGTCGTACGGCAGCCACCCGTCCACGTGCTCGCCGACCGCGATGCGTGTGTAGTCGCCCTCGATGCCGTCGAACTTGCCGGTGTCGGACGAGCGCACCACGACGTGCTTGGCCTTGCCGCGGACGAGCCGGTCGCGCAGGTCGGCGGGGCCGAGCAGCGGCGTCGCCGGGATGATCACCGCGCCGAGCTTCATCGCGGCCAGCAGCGTCTCCCACAGCTCCACCTGGTTGCCGAGCATGAGGATGATCCGGTCGCCGCGCCGCACCCCGGCCGCGCGCAGCCGGTTGGCGACCTGGTTGGACCGCCGGGACAGGTCGGCGAACGAGTACTTGGCCTCGGAGCCGTCCTCCTCGACGATCCACAGCGCCGGCCGGTCGTTGCCCTCGGCGATCGCGTCGAACCAGTCGAGCGCCCAGTTGAACCCGGTCAGGACCGGCCAGCGAAACTTCTCGTACGCCGTCGCGTAGTCGTCGCGATGGGCGAGCAAGAAGTCGCGAGCCGCCCGGAACTCCACTGCCGCCATGCACATCCTCCTCGGTCCCCGGGCCGTCACGCACCGCCCCCCGGTTAGGGAGGATGTTTGGGCACAAACTGTGACCCGCGCCACCCCCGAACGGGGGTAGCCGTCACCCGGCCGTGAACGCGGCGCGCAGGACGCGCGCCATGTGCGCGCCGACCTGTTCGACGCTCCAGCCGCGCTCCAGCAGCGTGCGGATGACGCCGTTGGAGGTGAGGGCGAGGAGCATGTCGGCGGCGGTGTCGACCGTCCACCCGGGGGCCAGGACGCCCTCGTCGTGCAGCCGTCGGATGAGGGCCTTGTTGGTCTCGTTGCGCCAGTACAGCACCGTCTCCCAGTGCCGGGCCGCGTCCGGATCGGCGTGCGCGACGCGTTCGACGGCCGTGGAGAACGGCAGGGTCCGCGCCATGAACGCGGCGTGCGCCCGCGCGAACTCCTCCAGCGCGGCGACGCCGTCGGGCGCGTCGTCGACCGCGGCGAACCGGCCCGGCAGGTCCTCGGTGTCGGCGATGTGCCCGAACAGCTCGTTGATCAGCTCGCCGCGGGACCGGAAGTGCAGGTAGACGGCGCGGCGGGTGACCCCGGCGCGTTCGGCGACCGCCGCCATGGTGACGGCCTCGACGCCCCGCTCCTCGATGAGCTCGCGCGCCGCGCGCAGCAGGGCGGACCGGGACCGGCGGCCGCGCGCGTTCCGGGGTGCGTCGATCTCCCGCGCCATGGCGGACATGCTCGCAGGTCTTCCCCTCTTGCCGGAACTGCACACAGTGTGTACTTTCCAAAGTGCACATGGTGTGAAGTTTTGGGGAGGCGACGTGGCGGGGACGGCGGAGCACGACCGCGATCGCTGGCCGCTGGTGGCCGCGATGGGCCTGGTGGTCTTCATGGCCACCCTCGACGCCGGCGTGGTCGCGGTGGCGCTGCCCGCCCTGGAACGCGACTTCGGCGTCCGCACCGCCGCCACCGAATGGGTCGTCCTCGGCTACCTGCTGCCGCTGGTCGCCGTCACCCTGCCCGCCGGACGCTGGCTCGACCGGGTCGGCGCGCGGGCCGCCCTCGTCCCGCTGGTCGGCGGCTTCACCGCCGCCGGCCTCGCCGCCGGAGCGGCGCCGGGGCTCGGCTGGCTGGTGGCGGCCCGCGTCGGGCAGGGCGCCTTCGCCGGCGCGCTGTTCGCCCTCGTCCCGGTGGTCGCCACGCGAGCCGTCCGCCCCGGGCGGGCGGCGCGGGCGACCTCGCTGGTGATGACGGTCGGGCCGCTCGGCGCCGTCAGCGCGCCCGCGGTCGGCGGCCTCATCGTCCAGGCATGGGGCTGGCCATGGATCTTCTACGTCAACGGCCCGCTCGGCGTGCTCGTCATCGCGGTGGCGCTCCGGCAGATGCCGCCGGACGGGCCGCTGCGCCGCCCGTCCCGCGATCTGCTCGCCGAGGCCGCCGTGCTCACGCTCGCCATGGGCGCCCTGCTGCTGGGTCTGTCGCTCGCGGCGGGCCGCGGCCTCGGCTGGCTGGGCCTGTGCGCCGCGGCCGTGCCGCCGCTGCTGCTGTGGACGCGCATGGACGCGAGCCGCCCGGCCCGTGCCCTCGCGCGCATGCCGGGGGTGACCGCGCCATTGCTGTTGGTGCTGATGAACGCGGCGGCCGTCGCGTCGGTCGAGTTCCTCGCCCCGTTCTACCTCCAGCGCGTCCTCGGCCTGTCAGCGGCCGCCGCGGGCACCGCGATCCTGGCGTTCCCCGCGGGCATGGTGCTGGCGGGTCCGGTCGGCGGGCTCCTGGCCGACCGGTGGGGCGCGTCCCGCACCGTCGGCCTGGGCGTCGTGGTCGGGGCCCTGGGCACCGCCCTGATGATCCCGCTCGGCCCAGGCTGGACCCCCGCCGACCTCGCCTGGCGCCTGGCGGTCGCGGGAGCGGGCACTGGGCTGTTCGCAGGCCCGAACTTCGCCCTGCTCATGAGGAACGCCCCGGACGACGCCCACGGCATGGCGGGCGCCGCCCAAAGCCTGGCCCGCCAACTCGGCTTCTCCCTGGGCCCCGCCCTGGCCACCACCGCCTGGGCCCTGTCCGGCTACGGCCTCGCCGGTCTGCGCATCGGCATGGGCCTGGCCACCGCGCTCGGCATCCTCGCCGTCCTCGTCCACGGGCGCGGCGGCCGCCCAGCGCACCCGGTGCGGCGCGACACCCCGCCGACCTCGGCTGCGGAACGCGCCCGCCCCCGGCCGAGCACCGACCGCGTCGATGAAGTCTGAACCCGCGGCATGTTTCGGCCTCGCTCTTGCTCTCTGCGCCGGACAGGGCGGCGTCGGTGTCCGGCGCAGGTCAATCGGCGTCCCGGACGAGCCGGCCCACCGCCCGGTCGTCGCCCCCGCCCGCCGGGTCGTCGCGGCGCGGCCCGCCGAGCGGATCGACCCGGTCGTCCCGGACGTCCGTGAGCAGCAGCCCGGCCAGGTTCGCCGCGGCGACCAGGACCGCCAGGACCAGTAGCGGCGCGGCCGTCCCGGTCACCGCGGCGACCGGGGCCGCCACCGCCATGCCGAGCGGCCGGCTGGCGAAGGAGATCAGCGCGTCGAACGAGCCGACCCGGCCCAGCGCGTCCTGCGGGATCCGCCGCTGCAGCGTCGTCTCCCACAGCGGGTTGAGCACACCGAGGCCGAGCATGGCCGCGAAGTAGGCCGGCGCGACGACCGCCAGCGGCGCGGCGGACGGGGCGAGCGCGGCCGCCCCGAACGCGGCCAGCGGCAGCCCGTACGCCGCGCCGCCGAACGCGACCGCGACCAGCGGGCGGCGGACCCGCAGCCGCCCCGCGCCGAACGCACCGATCAGCATGGCCGCGGTGCCGGATTGGGCGATGACCACCCAGGCGGTCTCCCCGCCCAGGTGCCGGACCGCGATGACCGGGCCGAGCGTCAGCAGGAAGCCCGCCGCCAGGTGCCAGACGCCGTGCCCGGCGACCATGGCCAGGAACCACGTGTGCCGCCGGGTCTCCCGCCACCCCTCGCGCAGCTGCGCGGTGAACCGCTCCCTTTCGACGGACGGCGCGGTGCCGCGCGGGGCGAGCCCGCCGAGCGTCGTCGCGGAGACCGCGAAAAGCCCGGCGGTGAGCAGCGACGACCAGCCGGGCCCGGCCGCCAGCACCAGTCCGCCGGCCGCGGCCGGCGCGGCCATCTGGGCCAGCCCCTCGGCGACGCCGAGCCGGGCGTTGGCCCGGAGCCGGTCCGCCCCCTCGACGACGCCCGCGACCAGCCGCCGCACCGCGGGGGTGCCGAAAGCCACCGCGGCGCCGGTGACGGCCGCCAGGGCGGCCAGCTCGGGAACCCGGGCGGGGCCGCGCAGCAGTTCCACGCCGATCGCGGCCTGCGCGGCGCCCCGCAGCAGGTCGGCGGCGAACACCACCCGCTGGGCCGGGAACCGGTCGGCGACCACTCCGGCGACCGGCAGCAGCACCAGCATCGGGACCAGCTCGGCGGCCAGGACGACGCCGAGCGCGCCGGAGGAGCCGGTGGCCCGCACCACCGCGAGCGTCAGGGTCGTCGGGATGAGCGCGGTGGCCAGGGCGGCGCAGGCCCGGCCGAAGATCAGTCGACGCATGCCGCGGGACGGTACTTCGCTGACGTAAATTTCGTCAACGAATTATTCGGAAGCGCAGCATACTGGCCGCATGGAGGACTCCGTCGATCGCCACCTGGCCCGCTGGCGCGGCAAGGCGCCCTATGACGAGCGCACCGAGGCGATCGTCACCCGGATGCAGTTCCTCGTGAAGCACGTCCGCCAGGCCAAGGACCGGGCGCTGGCCCAGGTCGGGCTGCAGGAGTTCGAGTTCGAGACCCTGCACCGGCTGGTCGCCCACGGAGGCACGATGACGCCCTCCCACCTGGCGCAGGAGCTCATGCTCTCCCCCGCCGGGATGACCGGGCGACTCGACACCCTGGAACAGGCCGGACTGGTCCGCCGGCTGCGCCGCCCGGGCGACCGGCGGCGGGTCGAGGTGGAGCTCACCGAGGCCGGCCACGCCAAGTGGCTCGCCGCGATGCGCCTGCGCGGGGACGCCGAAGCCGACATGGTCGCCGCACTCGACCCCGCCGCGCAGGCGACACTGGACGACCTGCTCAGGCGCATGCTCGCCAAGGTCGAGGCCGACGCCCAAGAGGATCCGGCGCACTCGAAAACGCCCCGCCTCGCGGAGCCCGATGAAGCCTGAACTCGCACAAAAGAGGGCGGCCGGGCCCCGCCGCCGCTTCGGCGATCAGGACCCGGCCGCCGGTCGGCACTGCCGCAGGTGGCGGTCGCCGGCGGGGCCGTGACAATCGAGCGTGTGGTGATTTCTGGGCGGGCGCTCGTTCTCGTCGCGGTGACGGGTGTCTTGGGCGTGGGGTGCGGGACGGAGACCGTCAGTTCGCTGCCGTCGTCGTCCCCCGTTGCGACGCGGCCTTCGGTGCCCGCCCCAGCGTCGCCGCCGGGGGAGTCGGCTCCGCATCACCAGGAGAACAACGCCTGGAAGTACCGGCGGGCGCTCTCGAAGGAGGATGAACGGCTTGCGCGCGCGGCCGAAGGCAGGGTTCGGTCGGCGCTGAAGGAGCTGAGGGAGAACAAGGAGTTCTCCGTCCAAGCGGTGGAGGGCGCGCTGCTCGGCCTCGGCTATCCGAGTGATCGGGTCCAGGTGAGGCCCGTGCGCGCGTCGCCGTTGTCGTCCTCGGCCACGCCGCCACCGGGTGCGGAGTTCGCTGTGCGCGTCGGGGAGCGCGGTTGCGTGCTCGGGGACGTACGTCCCCGTCGGCTTCTCGTCCGGGTGGAGGGGACGACGGCGGAGGGCACCTGCCTGGAGCCGCCCACCCACTGAAGGCGGCTCATCAGGTGGGCGAAGGCAGGAAGACGTATCGAAAGGGGCGCCCGCCCGCCGGGTGGGCGGTCGGCGGGCGGGCGGAAAGGGCGCGGGTGTCAGTTCTGGCCCGGGCGGCGGGCCCAGGCGACGCCGCCCGCCACGGCGGCGACGGCCACGGCGGCCAGGCCGATCCACAGCCAGCCCGAAGCGCCGCCGTCGTCGGAGCCGCCGCTCGTGCCCACCGTCGGCGAAGGCGGAGGGGGCGACGCGGCGCCGCTCGTCGTCGAGGCAGGGCTCTGCGCGGTGGAGCCCTCCACCGTGAACTTGTAGGTGCCCTTGATCGGGTGGCCGTCGGCGGAGACGACCCGCCACGCCACCGTGTACGTGCCGTTCGGCAGCGTCCCGTTCAGCGGCTGGGTGACCTTGTTGTCGGTCGCCTGGGGCGCCCCCGACTGGTACGCGGTGCCGCCGGCGTCCGTCACCACCACCTGCGGCAGGCGCACGCTGTTGGTGAAGGTCAGCACGATCTCCGACGGCGGCGCGACCGTGGCGCCGGACGCCGGGCTGGCCGACTTGAGCGCGTCGTGCGCGGACGCGGGCGCGGCCGTCGCCCCCAGCGCGACCGCCGCGATCACCGCCGCGATCAGCACCCGCAGCCACCTCATGACCGGCTCCTTCCTCGCGCCAGACCGAACCCGCCGACACCGATTCCGATGACTCCGGCGGCCAGTCCCAGGCCGCCGAGCAGCCGCGCCGTCCCGTCGGACGCCGACCCGGACGCGGCCGAGGCGGCCCGGACGCCGGCCTTGTCGGCGGCGGGCGCGGCGGAGGCCCCCTTGGGCGTCAGCTTAAGCTCCGGTGCCGGATGCTCCGGCTCCTCGCCCCCGTCGCCCGGGTCCTGGTCCCACCGGACGACCTCGCCGTTGGAGTACTTCTGCTCGGCCTTGAACAGCATCCGGTCGACGCCGGTGGGCAGCGGGCCCATCGACACGTCGAACTCCTCGAACTGACCGGGCCCGATCTCGCCGCCGGTCCAGGTGATGCGGGAGACGACCTCCGACAGCTCCCCGCCCTCGATCTTCACGGGGATGCTCAGCTTGGTCTTCTCGATCGTGACCTTCCACCCGGGGGCGGGACGGACGGAGACGTGCGCGACGGGATGGTCGGTCGGCAGGTCCACCCGGACCTCGGTGGTCGAGGCGTTGTCGCGTTCGTTCGGGACGCGGAACGACACCTTGGTGTACGACCCTTGCTCGGCCGATTCGGGGTTGGCGGTGACGTGCGCGGACGCGGCGGTGCACAGAGCGGTCGCCCAAAGGGCGGCGACTCCGCCGACCACGACGGCACGCCGAACGTTGCGTAGGGACATGACGACTCCGTTCGAGGCGTACGGGAACACACCGGAGGCGCCGCGCGCGGGCGGCGGCGTCCGGTGACGTGGCTCGTACGGCGCCCGTCAGCCGGTGACGAGCGCCCTCGAACGGCAGGGCGGGCCGCGGCGCACGAGGGGGAACCGCGGCACCCGGTCGGCGGGCGGCGGCACCGCCGCCGACGGAACCGAAGAAGCCGCGACGGGCGGCAGGGCCGGCTCGACGAACAGCAGCGCCAGCACCAGCCGGATCGGCCGGTCGGCCAGGGCCCGCAGCCGCCGCGCCAGCGACCAGGCCGCGCGTTCGCCGCGCCGCAGCCACCAGGCCGAGACGACGGCGGCCGCGATGTGGGCGAGCGGCATGCCCAGGCACGATCCGTGCGCGGCGTCGCCCGGCAGCACGGCGGGGTGGTGCGCCACGGGCGCGGCGGCGTTCGCGAACAGGCTGTGCAACGCGAACTGGCCGCCCACCAGTCCGCCGAGGATGGTGGCCAGGGAACGTTCGTGGCCCGCCAGCACCAGCGTCACCGCCAGCACGCCGCCGAAGCCGGCGAGCACCGCCCACGGCGGGACCGCCGCGGGGGACGTCGCCGTGTGCCCGAGCGTCGACAGCGACACGCACACGGTGGCGAACACCACCGCGCGCGAGACGCGGAAGAGCGGGCTCGGCGGGGGCGCGGTCATGGCGGGGCTATCGTCCCACTGCGGTACCGGCACCTCCAAGGGACCCCCGTCGGGCGACGCTCCCAGCGACACGCCCTAGATCTGGTGCCGGTACGCCGTTCAACATCAAGATGTAGGGTGAGGACCCCGTGCTGGTGACGCCCCCGCCCGCGATGGCGGGGGCGCTGCACGAGTGCGGGCGGGCACGCTCCCGCGCCGCTGCCGGTCACCCTGGCGCCGCCCGCGCCGCCGGACGTCCGATCCGCCCTTCGAAGCGGCGCCGTCCACGTCCACGACTCGGTGAATCGGGCCGGACCGTCGTCCGGCGGCGGAAAGAAGCCGTGGCGCATCTCGGCGGGCTCACGAGACCTCCCGGCGGCCCGCTCGGCCGCGCGGGCGAGCAGAAGGCCGAGCGCGCCGCCCGCGACCCACAGGCCCAGGAGAAGGTGCGGGGACTCCGCCAGTAGGTGCACAGGAAGCATCGACCTGGATACGGCGGGCACCACCCGAATGGTTCGAGTTGCGCCCGCCGTGCGTCCGCCCGCAGTGGGCGGACGGAGGGCGCCCTCTCGGACCCGGACCGAGGAGGAGACATGCCCACGCTCATGGACCGCATCAGGCGATTCACAAGCAGCCCGCAGGGGCGGCGGATGCGCGGACAGGCCGAGCGCTACGCGCGCGACCCGCGCACCCAGGCGAAGGTGCGCGGGCTGCTCGCCCGCCTCCGCGGCGGCCGCCGCCGCCACTGATCCGACACCGGCTCAACGGGCGCCGGGCGGCCGCATCCCGTCCCCGGCGCCCGGGGATGGTGTACGAGGTCGTTGTTGCTAACTAGACGCAGGTGCAAGTCATTTGCAATAGTGGCGGCATGTCGACCTACACGCTGCCCGACCTGCCCTACGACTACGCGGCCCTGGAACCCGCGATCAGCGGGGAGATCCTCGAACTGCACCACGCCCGGCACCACGCCGCCTACGTGAAGGGCGCCAACGACACGCTGGAGCGGCTGGCCGAGGCGCGCGACGAGGGGCGGTTCGACGGGCTGGTCGGCCTGGAGAAGACCCTCGCCTTCAACCTCTCCGGGCACGTGCTGCACTCGATCTTCTGGAAGAACCTGTCGCCGGACGGAGGGGACCGCCCCGACGGCGAGCTCGCCGCCGCCATCGACGAGCACTTCGGCTCCTTCGAGGCGTTCCGCGCGCAGCTGTCCACCGCCACGTCCACCGTGCAGGGCTCCGGCTGGGGCGTGCTCGCCTGGGAACCGCTGAGCCGCCGCCTGATCGTGGAGCAGGTGTACGACCACCACGGCAACGTCGGCGCGAACACCACCCCGCTGCTCGTCTTCGACGCCTGGGAGCACGCCTACTACCTGCAGTACCGCAACGTGCGCCCCGACTACGTCGAGCAGCTGTGGACGCTGGTCGACTGGCGCGACGTCCAGGCGCGCTTCGACGCGGCCCGCGCCGCCGGCCGTCCCGCCGCGTCGCCCGGCCTCTGAACGGCGGCGCCGTCTCGGACCGCGGCGTCCACCAGGCCGGGATCATGCTCCGACCCTTTCCTCGCGGCCTGGTGGGCGCCGCACCCGCGCCCCGTCCCTACACCCTGTCCCTACACCCTGTCCCTACACTGACCGCCGTGAACCGGGATGAGTACGCGCACTGGGAGACCGTCCCCACACGCTGGAAGGACAACGACCTCTACGGGCACGTCAACAACGTCGTCCACTACGCGCTGATGGACACCGTCATCAACGAGTGGATGATCAAGACGGCCGGTTTCGACCCGGTGACCAGCCCCGCCATCGCGCTGTGCGTGGAGTCGCACTGCGTCTACAAGGCCGAGGTGTCGTTCCCGGACCCCATCAGCGTGGGTGTGCGCGTCGGCAAGCTCGGCCGCTCCAGCGTCCGCTGGGAGATCGGGATGTACCGGCCGGACGGCGCGCTGCTCGCCGAGGGGCACTTCGTGCACGTGTTCGTCGACCGGAACACGCGCCGTCCGGTGGAGATCCCCGGGGCGATCCGCGCCGAGATGGAACGGCTCGCCGCCTGACCGCCCCGGGGGAGAGCGCCTACTTGTTCTCGTCCGCGACCGCGGCGGCGCCGCGGGCCAGCAGCGAGTGGCGGCGGCTGTAGAAGAAGTAGATCACGCAGCCGAGCAGGAACCAGGCGGCGAACCGCAGCCAGGTCTCCTGCTTGAGGAAGGTGATCAGCCAGGCCGAGAACACCACGCCGATGATCGGCACGATCGGCATGCCGGGGGTGCGGAACTGGCGGGGCAGGTCGGGGCGCCGGTAGCGCAGCACGATCACCGCGACGCACACCACGATGAACGCCAGCAGGATGCCGATGTTGGTCAGCTCCGCGGCCTCCCCGATGGGCAGGAACCCGGCGATCAGCGCCGACGCCACGCCGAGGATCCAGGTGATGCGGGTGGGCACCTTGCGGGTCGGGTGGGTGCGGGCGAACCAGCCCGGCAGCAGGCCGTCGCGGCTCATCGCGAACCACACCCGGGCGGCGCCCATCATGAACGTGAACAGCACCGTCAGGATGCCCAGGATCGCGCCCACCGCGATGATCAGCCCGACCGTCTGCATCCCCGCGTCGTCGAACGCCGAGGAGAACGCGGCGGTCGTGTTGATGTCGCGGTAGTCGACCATCCCGGTGAGCACCAGGCAGGCCAGCACGTACAGCACCATCGAGATCGCCAGCGAGTAGACGATCGCCTTGGGCATGTGCCGGCGGGCGTCGTGCGACTCCTCGGCGGCCGTGCTCATCGCGTCGTATCCGAACACGGCGAAGAACACCGTGGCGGCGCCGGTGAACGCGCCGTCCAGGCCGTACGGCAGGAACGGCGAGTAGTTGCCGGCATTGATCTTGAACGCGCCGACCACGATGACCAGCAGCACGATGCCGACCTTGAGGTACACCAGCGCGGTCTCGAACCGGGCCGCGCTCTTCATGCCCAGGTTGAGCACGTACGCGATGAGCAGGCACAGCAGCATCGCGAACAGGTTGACCTTGTAGCTGCCCGCGGCGACGTCCTTGGGCTCGGTGCCGGGCGCGCCCATCATCCACAGCGGCAGCTCGATGTCCAGGAACCCGAGCAGGTCGTTGAAATAGCCGGATATGCCGATGGCGACCACCGCCACGATCGCGGTGTACTCCAGCAGCAGGTCCCAGCCGATCGCCCATCCGGCGAACTCGCCGAGCACCGCGTACCCGTAGGTGTACGCCGATCCGGCCCGGGGGATCAGTCCGGCGAACTCGGCGTAGGAGAACGCGGCGGCGGCGCTGGCCACCCCCGCGATCAGAAAGGAGAACAGCACACCGGGGCCGGCGGTCTCGTTGGCGACGGCACCGGCCAGCGAGAAGATTCCCGCGCCGATGATGCCGCCCACGCCGATCGCGGTGAGCTGCCAGAGTCCGAGAGTGCGCCGCAGGCCGGACCCGCCGGCCTCGTCCTCTATCTGTTCGATCGGTTTGCGGCGGAGCATCCCCCGCAGGGCCTCGTGGGCCACGGCCATGTGTACCTCCTTCGCGTGACCAGCGGCTTTTCACCGGCCACGGGGGAGAGGGTCACGCTCCGAGAGGTCGGACGCAATATCGGTAGGATCACGATTTCGCAAGACGGACACGGGTTCCGGTTCCGGACATCTCGTCCGCGGGCAGGTGTTCGGCGAGCAGACGTTCCAGATCGGCCTCGCAGTCGGCGTAGCGGGCGCGCAGCTCGGCGCCCGGCCAGCCGGGCGGCAGCAGCCGCTCCGGCAGCAGCGGATCGCGCAGCAGATGCCGCAGCACCGCGGTCGCCACCGTGAACCGGTCCGCCGGGGACCCGGCGCGGTCGAGCGCGGCGAGCAGGGCGTCGGCGTGGGCGGCCCAGCCGGTCAGGTCCCACAACCCGGCGGCCAGCTGCGCCGGGTCCTCCTCGGGCCGCCCCAGCAGGAACGTGCACTGCCGCCGGACGACCTCGGGCCGGTCCCGGCACAGGTTGGCCGGCCGAAGCCAGGTCCCCTCCCGCAGCTCCGCCAGCCGCAGCGCGGACATCGCCTGGCGCAGCGCGGCCCGGTCGGCGGCGGGACGGCGCTCCGCGGTGATGACGGCGATCTCCCAGTCGCCGTCCCACGGCAGGGTGCGGGGGTTGCGCGCCTCGTCCTGCCGGGCCTGGCGGCGCAGCAGCCGGTCGGACAGCTGGTACGCGCCGTCCACGTGCACCAGGTCCCCGGACGCCACCATCCGCGACAGCGCGACCCGGACGGTGCCCTCCGCGATGCCGAACAGCGCGCCGACGCGCACCAGGCACCGGGCGCGCAGCCGGGGCGGGTGCAGGCCCAGCAGGGTGCTGAGAACGACCGAACGGGCGGTCAGCGGTCGCAGACCCAAGGTGTTCGCCATCTCGGCGTGGACACTACCCGCGGTCGTCCCGCCGCGGAGGGTGGCGGCCCGGGCATGTCAGACAGGTCTGCCCGTACCGGCCAGGCAACTGTCACCCTCCAGAACGCCTTCTCTCCCCGGCCCGGGTTCCGTAGTCTCGCGGCATGACGGCTGTGCGGGTGGAGCGGGACGGCCCCGTCACGACGGTGATCCTTTCGCGGCCGGAGGTGCGCAACGCGGTGGACGGCCCCACGGCCGCCGATCTCGCCGAGGCGTTCCGCGCCTTCGACGCCGACCCCGACGCGTCGGTCGCCGTGCTGTGGGGCGAGGGCGGCGCGTTCTGCGCGGGCGCCGACCTCAAGGCGGTGGGCACCGAGCGCGGCAACCGCGTCGAACCCGACGGCGACGGGCCGATGGGCCCCACCCGCATGCGGCTGAGCAAGCCCGTGATCGCGGCGGTCTCCGGGTACGCCGTGGCCGGCGGGCTGGAGCTGGCGCTGTGGTGCGACCTGCGGGTGGTGGAGTCGGACGCCACGTTCGGCGTGTTCTGCCGCCGGTGGGGCGTGCCGCTGATCGACGGCGGCACGTTCCGGCTGACCCGGCTGATCGGCCGCAGCCGGGCGATGGACCTGATCCTGACCGGCCGTCCGGTGTCCGCCCAGGAGGCCTACGAGATCGGCCTCGCCAACCGGCTGGTCCCGCCCGGCACGGCGCGGCAGGCCGCCGAGGACCTCGCCGCCGAGATCGCCCGCTTTCCGCAGACGTGCCTGCGCGGCGACCGCATGGCGCTGCTGGAGTGCGAGGGGCTCGGCGACGAGGAGGCGCTGGCGGTCGAGTACGGGCACGGGGTCCGCTCGCTCGCCGAGGCCGCCGAGGGCGTCGCCCGCTTCACCGCCGGGCACGGCCGCCACGGCACGTTCACCGACCTGTGAGGCCGGAAACCGAACCGCCGGTGGGAAGCGCCGGAACCCCGCAGGCGCCGTCCGGACACGAATCGGACACGAATGGGGACCGATGACTCCGAGCGTTGAAGAGGCGGGCCTGGCGCTCGCCGACCCGACCGCCTACGCCGACGACGACCGGCTGCACGCCGCGCTGACCGTCCTGCGCCGCCACGCGCCCGTGCACTGGGTCGAGGCGCCCGGCTACGACCCGTTCTGGGCCGTCACCCGGCACGCCGACATCATGGCGATCGAGCGGGACCACACGCTGTTCCTCAACGAGCCCCGCCCGCTGCTCGCCACCTCCGAGCAGGACGAGATCAACCGGCGGCGCCGGGAGCAGGGCATCGCGCTGCGCACCCTCGTCCACATCGACGACCCCGACCACCGCGTGCTGCGCGCCATCGGCGCCGACTGGTTCCGGCCGCGCGCCATGCGCGCCCTGGAACCCCGCGTCAGGGAGCTGGCCCGCCGGTACGTCGACCGGATGGTCGAGCTGGGCGGGGAATGCGACTTCGTCCAGCAGGTGGCGGTGCACTACCCGCTGTACGTGATCCTGTCCCTGCTCGGGCTGCCGGAGTCCGACTACGGCCGCATGCTCAAGCTCACCCGGGAGCTGTTCGGCAGCAGCGACACCGACCTGAGGCGCGGCGCCACGCCCGAGGAGACCATCGAGGTCCTGCTCGACTTCTTCGCCTACTTCAAGGAGATCACCGAGGCGCGGCGCGCGCACCCCACCGACGACCTGGCCTCGGCGATCGCCAACGCCCGCGTCGACGGCGAGCCCCTCAACGACTTCGACACCGCCTCCTACTACGTGATCATCGCGACCGCCGGGCACGACACCACCAGCTCGACGATCGCCGGCGGGCTGCGCGCGCTGATCGAGCACCCCGACCAGCTCGACCGGCTGCGCGCCGACCCCGGGCTGATGCCGACGGCGGTGGAGGAGATGATCCGCTGGGTCACCCCGGTCAAGGAGTTCATGCGCACGGCCGCCGCGGACTGCGAGGTGGGCGGCGTCCGGATCCGGGAGGGCGAGGCGCTGCTGCTGTCCTACCCGTCGGCCAACCGGGACGAGGCGGTCTTCGACGACCCGTTCCGCTTCGACGTCGGCCGCGACCCCAACAAGCACCTGGCCTTCGGGTTCGGCGTCCACTACTGCCTGGGCGCCGCGCTGGCCCGGATGGAGGTCCGCGCCTTCTTCGAAGAGCTGATCCCCCGCCTGAAGGCCGTCGAACTGGCGGGCGAGCCGGAGAACGTCGCCACCACCTTCGTCGGCGGCCCCAAACGCCTCCCCATCCGCTACGAGGTGACCCCCGCCGCCTGACCCCCGCGCCGGACGGGCCCCGCGGCGCGCGTTATGTTGCCGACGTGGCGAACGTGCGCAGCGGTGCATCGTGGCTTCCGGACGTGCCAGTCGTGCAGGCGCCCATGGCGGGCGGGGCGGCGAGGCCGGAATTGGCTGCGGCGGTGTGCGAGGCGGGGGCGCTCGGGTTCCTGGCCGCCGGGTACAAGAGCGCCGCCGCCATGCGGGAGGAGATCGACCGGCTGCGCGCGGCGACGTCCCGGCCGTTCGGGGTGAACGTGTTCATGCCGTCCCGCGACACCGTCGACCCGGCTGCGCTGGCCGCGTACGCGGAACGGCTGGCGCCCGAGGCCGAACGGCTGGGCGTGACGCCGGGCGAACCCGGCGACCGCACCGACGACTGGGACGCCAAAATCGACGATCTGCTGGCCGACCCGCCCCCGATCGTGAGCTTCACGTTCGGCTGCCCGGACGAGGAGCTGATCCGGGCGTTCCAGCGGCGCGGCGCCGTGGTGATCGTGACCGTGACCTCGGTGGCGGAGGCCCGCGCCGCCGCCGCGGCCGACGCCCTGTGCGTCCAGGGCGTGGAGGCGGGCGGCCACCAGGGCTCGTGGACCAACGCCGACGGCGGGACGCCGCTGCGGGAGCTGCTGCCCGCCGTCCGGGAGGCCACGGCTCAGCCGCTGATCGCCGCCGGAGGGCTGGGCACGGCCGCGGACGTCGCCGACGTGCTCGCCCTGGGCGCGGACGCGGCGCAGCTCGGCACCGCCTTCCTGCGCTGCCCGGAGAGCGGCGCCTCCGCCGTGCACAAGGCGGCGCTCGCCGACCCGCGGTTCACGGAGACCGCGCTCACCCGGGCGTTCAGCGGACGTCCCGCCCGGGGCCTGGTCAACCGGTTCCTGACCGAGTACTCGCCGCACGCACCCGCCGCGTACCCCGAGGTGCACTTCATGACCGCGCCGCTGCGGAAGGCCGCGGCCGCGCGAGGGGACGCCGACGCGCTGCACCTGTGGGCGGGGACGTCCTATCGGCTGGCGTCCGCCGCGCCCGCGGCCGAGATCGTGGCCTCGCTGACGAAGGGTTAGTGCGGGAGCTTGCCGGGAGCCTGCTCGTCCCGTCGGCGCCCGTCATGGACGGCCGCGCTGAACTGTTCGCGCTCTTTCGAGGAGAACTTGCGGGTGTCGCGGGGCTCGGCGAACGGCTCCGCGGACTCGGGCGCCCCCTGGGCGATCTTGCGGGCGCGCGCCAGCTCGGCGTCCAGCTCCGCGCCCAGCAGCACGGCCAGGTTGGAGATCCACAGCCAGACCAGGAAGATCACCACACCGGCCAGCGCGCCGTAGGTGGCGTTGTAGGACCCGAAGTTCGCCACGTAGACCGCGAATCCGGCCGACGCCGCGATCCACACGGCGATGGCCAGCGCGCTGCCCGGGGTGATCCACCGCCAACGGGCCTGCCGGACGTTGGGCGCCGCCCAGTACAGGGTCGCCACCGCCACCATCACCACAAGCAGGATCACCGGCCACTTGGCGTAGTTCCACCCGGTGACGAACGCCGAGCCGAGGCCCAGCATGCGCCCGGCCTCCGCGGCCAGCCGTCCCGTGAAGGTCACCGCGAGCGCGCTGGCGCCCAGGAGCACGACCATGAGCAGGGTCAGCCCCACCCGCAGCGGCGCCAGCTTCCAGAACGGACGGCCCTCGGGGACGTCGTAGATCGCGTTGACGGCGCGGATGAACGCGGAGATGTACTTCGACGCCGACCACAGCGCCACCAGCAGGCCGACGGCAGCCAGCACGCCGGCGGTGGGCGCGGTGCCCTGCAGCCCCTCGATGCCGCTGATCAGCACGTCGCGCAGCGGGCCGGGCGCCAGCTGACGGACGTTGTCGACCAGCGTCCGCGTGCCGGACTCACCCGACAGGCCCACCAGCGACACCACCACGATCAGGCCGGGGAACAGCGCCAGGATGCCGTAGTAGGTGAGCGCGGCGGCCCAGTCGACCAGGTTGTCGGCGCGGAACTCGCGGACCGTGCGCCTGACGACGCCCCGCCACGCGTCGCGTCCGAGCCGGGCGGGCCGGTCCGGTGCCGTCCCGGACGGCGCGTCCTCGGCGGTCTTCTTCTTCGCCATGTCGCCGCCCCTTGGGCTGATGGGGCTTTCCGGCTAAGGGATTTCCGTCTGCGGGCTGTAGCCCTCGTCCTCGCCGCCCGGCGTCTCCGCCTCGGCGATCGGGGGCTTGGTCGGGCCGGTGGTGTGCTCTTCGGCGAAGTCGGGGTCGTCCTCTTGCGGGGCGTCGGCCTCGGCCCGCCGGTCTGCCAGCGGCCGGGAGTCTTCCTGTGGGCGTTCGGTCATAGAAGGGCCGATACCCGAGGAGAGGGATTCAACCCCGAAGGGCGGGGCCTCGCCGTTGGGGGGAGAACGGCGAGGCCCCTGGGACGTCCGCTACCCCGGACGGGCACGCCGGTAGGAGGTCTGCCGGGGGCGGACGAAGCCGCATGGGCGAACCGCCTTGGTCCACGGCGGGGTGACCGTACCTGCCGTGTGGCAGGACCATAACTCAGCAAAGCCGTACATGGAAGGTTTGTCACCAACCGTCGTTCAATACGGTGGAATTCACCGTGTCGGCGCGTCCGCGGAACGCCGTCCGGCGGGAGCGGTCAGCGTCCGGACGCCTCGACGGACGCGACGAGCCGGGCGGCGTCGGACGCGTCCAGGACGATGTCGAACACGTCCGCCAGCACCGCCGGAAGCTCGGACGGGCTCAGCTCGCGCTTGTCGGTCGAGCCGTCCGGGCGGGACGTGGTGAGCGTGAGGTCGTCCAGGGCGTGGTGCACGTCGGCGGCGTAGCGCTGGACGTACGGCCGGGCGCTGAACGGCGAACGCGGGTGCGTGGCGACGAAGTGGTTGCCCACCTCGTAGTCGATGGGGAACGACGGCGTCTCGGTGAAGTTGTGCCGGTCGACCCACCCGTCCGCGGTCCCCGGGGCGGGCGCCTGGAACAGCGACCACCACGCCACGTGCGGCACGCGCCCGTCCAGAGTCCCGAGCCGCTCCAGCCGGTACCGCCAGCCGCCGCCCTGCGTGGCGGTGGCGCCGTCGACGAACTCCAGGGGTTCCAGCGGCCCGGCGCCGAACCCCACGTCGCACAGCCACGCGCGTTCGTCGTCGGCCGTCTCCACGCGCAGCAGCGCGTGCGTCGCGGGCCGGAACTTGTTCTCGGAGCCCATGCTGACGCGACCGGTCAGCGCGGTGAAGCCGAAACCGAGCCGTTCCAGCGCCGCGGCGAACAGCCGGGTGTGCTCGAAGCAGTACCCGCCGCGGCGCCTGCGCACCAGCTTGTCCTGCACGGACGCCAGGTCGAGCGGCACGCCCCGGCCGAGCATGATCTCCAGATTCTCGAACGGGATGGACGTGACGTGGCCGCGGTGCAGGGCGCGCAGCGCGGCGAGCGTGGGCGCCGGGTCGCCGTCGAAGCCGATGCGGTGCAGGTAGGCGTCCAGGTCGAGCTGTTCGCCGTCCCAGCCGGGCGTGGTCGTCATCCGTCCTCCCGTCGTGTGATCCCTTCTCCGGGGCAACCCCCGACCGCCGTCCGCGATTCCCGGATTGTCGGCTTATGGGGGTGCGCGCGGCGAGAGCGATCCGGGCGGCGACGGACGCCTGCGGCGTGAAAACGGGTGGCTCGGCGCGGACGGCCGGCGTTAACCTGTGATCATGCTTCCGTGCACGGCCGAGGTGATGATGCCCCGCTCGCGGGGCCGCTGACGCTGCACGGACGACCGACTCGGAGGCCCCGCTCGGGGCCTCGGCGCATTTTCGGGCGGTCGGAGCCCCGGCGGGCCGGCTGGAGGTTCCCATGACCGCACCGCACACCTACATCACCACCACGATCCCCTACGTCAACGCCCGTCCGCACCTTGGCTTCGCGCTGGAACTCGTGCAGGCGGACGTGCTCGCCCGCCATCACCGCCGCAAGGGCGAACGGGTCAGACTGCAGACCGGCACCGACGACAACTCGCTGAAGAACGTGCTGGCGGCGGAGGCCGCCGGCGTCGGTGTCCAGGAGTTCGTCGACCGCAACGCCGCGGCGTTCGTCGCGTTGGCCGAGCCGCTGTCACTGTCAGTGGACGACGTGATCCGCACCAGCCGCGATCCGCGCCACCGCGTAGGGGTGGAGCGCTTTTGGCGGGCCTGCGCCGCGTCGGGCGACCTGTACCGGGCGCACTACGAGGGCCTGTACTGCGTCGGCTGCGAGCAGTTCTACACGCCCCCCGACCTCGTGGACGGACGCTGTCCCGAGCACGGCACCGAGCCGCAGCGGGTCGCGGAGGAGAACTGGTTCTTCCGCCTGTCCCGCTACACCGACCGGCTCCACGACCTGATCGACAGCGGCGAGCTGCGCATCGAACCCGCCGAACGCCGCAACGAGGTGCTCGCGCTCATCGAGCGCGGCCTGGAGGACTTCTCCATCTCCCGGTCCACCGCCCGCGCCCGCGGCTGGGGCATCCCCGTGCCCGACGACCCAGGCCAGGTCATCTACGTGTGGTGGGACGCGCTCGGCAACTACCTCACCGCCCTCGGCTACGGCACCGACGCCCCCGAATACCGGCGCTGGTGGACGGACGCCGAACGCCGCGTCCACCTGGTCGGGAAGGGGGTGGTCCGCTTCCACGCCGTCTACTGGCCCGCGATGCTGCTGTCGGCCGGGGAGCCGCTGCCCACCGAGATCCTGGTGCACGACTACCTCACCGTCGACGGCAAGAAGATCAGCAAGTCGAGCGGGCACGCCGCCGACCCCGCCGACCTGGTCGGGCGGTACGGCGTGGACGCGGTCCGCTGGTGGCTGCTGCGCGAGGCGCCCCGCGTCGGCGAGGCGGACTTCACCGTCGAACGGCTGGTCAGGCGGGCCGACGACGAGCTGGCCAACGGCCTCGGCAACCTCGTCAACCGGGTCGTCGCCATGGTCCACCGCTACCGCGACGGCGTCGTCCCGCCCTCCGAGGCGGCGGCGCCCGACGCGGCCGACCTGGACCGGGCGGGCCGCGACGCGGCGGCCGCCGTCGACGCCGCCCTGGCCGACTTCGACTTCCGCCGGGCCACCGGCGCGGTCTGGGACATCGTCGACGAGGCCAACCGCTACATCAACCGCGTCCGCCCCTGGGAGCTCGCCAGGGCCGACGGCGGCGGCGAGGCGCTGGACGCCGTCCTGGCCAGGCTCGTCCGGGCCTGCCGGGAGATCGCCGGACACCTGGAGCCGTTCCTGCCGGACGCCGCCGCCCGCGTCGCCCGGCAGTGCGCGGAGACGGACGGGCGCCTGCCCGCGCCGACGCCCGTCTTCACCAGGCTCGGCTGATCAGGACTCGCGGATCGCGATGGCGCCGGACGGGCAGAGCGAGACGGCGCGCCGCACGGCCGCCTCCTGCTCCTCGGACGGGCTGTCCTGCAGCAGCACCACCGTGCCGTCGTCCTCGCTCTGATCGAAGACGTCCGGCGCCGTCATCACGCAGTTGCCCGCGCCGATGCACACGTTCCGGTCCGCGACGACTTTCACGGCCCTCACCTACCAGGTCACGGGAAGGCGATGCACGCCGTAGATCGCCATGTCGGCGCGCATCGGCACGTCGTCGGCGGGGACGGCCAGGCGCAGCCGCGGGAAGCGCCGCAGCAGCGCCGGGTAGGCGATGCGCATCTCGGCGCGCGCGAGCTGCTGGCCGAGGCACTGGTGGACGCCGTGCCCGAACGCCAGGTGCCCGGCGGACCCGCGGGTGAGGTCGAGCCGGTCCCCGTCGGGGAAGCGGGACGGGTCGCGGTTGGCGACCCGCAGGTCGAGGGTGACGCTGTCCCCGGCCTTGATCGTCCGGCCGGCGAGCTCGACGTCCTCCAGCGCGGTCCGGGTCGGGCCGATGTGCACGATCGTCAGGTGCCGCAGCAGCTCCTCGACGGCGCCGTCGACGGTGGCCGGGCCGGCGCGCATGGCGGCGAGCTGGTCGGGATGGGTGAGCAGCGCGTAGGTGCCCAGGCCGAGCATGTTGGCGGTCGTCTCGTGCCCGGCGATCAGCAGCAGCATCGCCACGCCGGCGAGCTCGTCGTCCTTGAGCTCGCCGGTCTCGATCAGGCCGCTGAGCAGGTCGTCGCCGGGTTCGGCGCGCTTGCGGCGCACCAGCTCGGCCATGTAGTCCAGCGTCCGCCGCATGGCGGCCCGCGCCTCGTCGGCCGTGGTGTGCAGGCTGAGCAGCGTCTTGCTGTCGCGCTGGAACCGGTCCCGGTCCTCGTACGGGACGCCGAGCAGCTCGCAGATCACCATGGACGGGACGGGCAGCGCGAACATCTCGACCAGGTCGGCGGGCGGCCCGGCGGCCTGCATCGCGTCCAGGAACCCGCCCGCGATCTCTTCGATGCGCGGCTCCAGCATTTTCATCCGGCGCACGGTGAACTGGCCGGTGAGCAGTTTGCGGAAGCGGGTGTGGTCCGGCGGGTCGAGGCGAAGGAAGAACCCGGGCGGCGCCTGGAACTCGGGATCGCGCAGGAGCTCGCCCAAGCGGCCCGACACCGGCGGGTGCATGTGCTCGGGCCTGTTGCTGAAACGGGGGTCGGCCAGCACCGCGCGGGCGGCCGCGAAACCGGTCACCAGCCATCCCCGATGGCCGTCGCCGTAGACCATGCGGTGGACGGGCCCGCGCCGGGCCAGCTCCACGGCCTCGGCGGGCGGATCGAGGGCGCGCCGGCGGGCGAGCGGATAGGTGACGTCGGTCATGACGCACCGCCCCTTGTGTGAAAATTCAGTGCTCCATACAAACGTATCGTCCAATCGGGCGGCGCCCTGATTTTCTTGCCTCGCTGTGACGATGCTTTATCCCGCGTTTTCGGACCCATCGCCGCCTTTCCTCGGGGGACGGTGCCGCTCGCCCTCGCGTTGGCCTTCATCCGCTCGCCCCAGAGCCGGGGCGCCGCCGCCGGCGGCCCGGCCCCCTCCGCCCGCGCCGCGCCCGCGTTCGTCCCACCAGACGGGACGGATTCCTTGCGGCGGACGTCCGGGCGACCTCAGGGTTGCGGCGTAACGAGGAAAGGACACGCAGGTGGACATGGTGCGAGGCGGCGCCGCCGGGGACCGTCACCGCCGCCGGCGGGAGGCGGCATGCTGACGGCGGCGATCGTCGGGTCGGGCAACATCGGCACCGACCTTCTGATCAAACTGCTGCGCTCGGAGGAGATCGAGGTGCACTCCATGGTCGGGGTGGACCCGGACTCCGACGGGCTGGCCCGGGCGCGCGACCTCGGGGTGCGCACCAGCGCGGAGGGCGTCGACTGGCTGCTGGCCCAGGACGACCTGCCCGACCTGGTGTTCGAGGCGACCTCCGCCAAGGCGCACCAGGCGCACGCGCCGCGCTACGAGGAGGCCGGCATCCAGGCGGTGGACCTGACGCCGGCGGCGGTCGGGCCGTTCGTCTGCCCGCCGGTCAACCTCTCCGGCCTGGCGGGCACGCCCAACCTCAACATGATCACCTGCGGCGGGCAGGCCACCATCCCGATCGTGCACGCGGTGTCCCGCCTGGTCCCGGTGCCCTACGCCGAGATCGTCGCGTCGATCGCCTCGCGGTCGGCGGGGCCGGGCACGCGCGCCAACATCGACGAGTTCACCCAGACCACCGCCCGCGCGATCGAGCAGGTCGGCGGCGCGGCCCGCGGCAAGGCCATCATCATCCTCAACCCCGTGGAACCCCCGATGATCATGCGGGACACGGTGTTCTGCGCGATCCCGCCGGACGCCGACACCGCGGCGATCGCCGAGTCGATCACCGAGATGGCCGCGCGGGTCGCCGAGTACGTCCCCGGCTACCGGCTGCGCGCCGAACCGCAGTTCGACGAGCCGCGCGACGACTGGGGCGGCAATGCCCGCGTGGCGGTGTTCCTGGAGGTCAAGGGCAACGGGGACTACCTGCCGCCCTGGGCCGGCAACCTCGACATCATGACGGCCGCCGCCGCCCGCGTCGGCGAGGAGCTGGCGCGCCTGGCGCCCGGAGAGAAGGTGACGCGATGACCGAGGAGAACGGGCGGATCAGGATCACCGACTCGACGCTGCGGGACGGCAGCCACGCGATGGCGCACCGCTTCACCGAGGAGCAGGTCCGCGGCGTGGTGCACGCGCTGGACTCCGCCGGCGTCGAGGTGATCGAGGTGGCGCACGGCGACGGGCTGGGCGGCTCCTCGTTCAACTACGGCTTCTCGCTGGAAGACGAGATCAAGCTGATCGCGGCGGCCGTGGACGAGGCCAAGACCGCCCGCATCGCGGTGCTGCTGCTGCCCGGCGTGGGCACCGTGGAGGACCTGCGCCGCGCCCATGACGCGGGCGCGTCCGTGGCGCGGATCGCCACGCACTGCACCGAGGCCGACGTCTCCCTCCAGCACTTCGCCGCCGCCCGCGACCTGGGCATGGAGACCGTCGGGTTCCTCATGCTGTCGCACCGCATCGGCCCGGCCGAGCTCGCCCGCCAGGCCCGCATCATGGTGGACGGCGGCGCGCAGTGCGTCTACGTCGTCGACTCGGCCGGCGCGATGGTCCTCGCCGACGCCCAGGCCCGGGTCCGCGCTCTGGTCGAGGAAATCGGGCACGAGGCGCAGGTCGGCTTCCACGGCCACCAGAACCTGTCGCTCGGCGTCGCCAACTCCGTGCTGGCCGCCCAGAACGGCGCCCGGCAGATCGACGGGGCCCTGTGCGCGCTCGGCGCGGGCGCCGGCAACGCCCCCACCGAGGTCGTGGCGGCCACCTTCGAACGCCTCGGCTACACCACCGGGGTGGACGTCCAAGGGGTGATGGCCGCGGCCGAGGACGTCGTCCGTCCGTTCCTGCCGCGCCTGCCGTTCGCGGACCGCTCCGCGATCACCCAGGGGTACGCGGGCGTGTACTCCAGCTTCCTGCTGCACGCCGAACGCGCCGCCGAACGCTACGGCGTCCCCGCCCACGAGATCCTCCAGCGCGTCGGCGAGGCCGGCTACGTCGGCGGTCAGGAAGACATGATCATCGACGTCGCGCTCCGCCTCGTCGAAGAACGCGAACGCGCCTCCTGATGACGACGGGGCACCGGCGACGCCGGTGCCCCGAACGCTTCGAGCGGCTGGTCAGGGGCCGGGGTGGGGCGACGTCCGCCGGCTGGGCGCCGAGCGGTGGACGGCCGTTGCGAGGCCGGGCGCCCAGGCAGCCAATGAACGTCGCGTGGCTGGGTGCTGCGCGGTTGATGGAGTTGTGCGGCTGGACGCCGTCCACCGCTGAGCGCGACGAGCAGGTCGATGGCGCACATCACCGCAGGACGTCGCGCGATTGATGGACGCCGCGCGACGCCCGCCGGGGCGAGACGGATCGCCGTCGAAAGCGTCCTTTGAGCGGGTTTAAGGGCCGGGCAGGTGGTACTTCATGCCCGTATGGGACGGCTGGAAGCCCAGCTTCTGGTAGAAACGGATCGCCTCGGGACGGCGGCGGTCCGTGGTGAGCTGGACGAGCCGGCAGCCACGGGCGCGGGCCTGCTCGACGGCCCAGGTGATCATCGCCTGTCCGATGCCGCGGCCGCGCTGGTCGGCGGAGACGCGGACGCCCTCGATCTGGGCGCGTTCGCCGCCGCGATACGTGAGGCCCGGGATGAAGGTGAGCTGCAGCGTGCCGACGACGGCGCCGTCGAGCTCGGCCACGACGAGCTCGTTGCGGGGATCGGCGCAGATGGCCTCGAAGGCCCGCAGGTAGCACTCGGGGATCACCTCGCCGGGGGACTCGCGGGACGCGCCGAGGGGGTCGTCGGCCAGCAGGCGGACGATCTGCGGCAGGTCGTCGCGCGTCGCCCGGCGGAACGTCGGGCTCTGGCGCATCGCCCCAGGGTAACGGCGGGACGCTCCGTGCGGTCGGCCACCATGACTTGTAGTACTACGCCGTGTAGTACTACGTTGTGTTCGACAAGCTTTCCCCACCCCAGAGCCTCCGGTGCCGGACGCTCGGACACCGGCGGGAGAGACCATGTTCATGTTCCACACCGACAACGACGAGCACTGGACCGACCACGCCATCTGCCGCGGCGCCGACCCCGACCTGTTCTTCCCCGTCGGTTACAGCGCCCCGATCCTGCAGGAGCAGATCGCGGCGGCCAAGGCCATCTGCGGGAACTGCCCGGTCCGTGCGGAGTGCCTGTCCTGGGCGCTGAGCGTGGGCGAGCCCGACGGCATCTGGGGCGGCACGACCCCGGAGGAGCGCCGCTACCTGCGCCGTTCCGCCGACGCGCCGACGCGTCGTCCGCTGCCGGTGTTCTCCGTGCGGGGGGACGTCGAGGAGCACCAGGCCGACCAGGCCGCCTGACCGCGCGGTCGCGCGCACGTCCGCCGGCACGACGGTCGCCGCCGCCGACACCGCGCCGCTCGCGCCCCTCGGCGCACAGCGGACACCCGTCCGCCACCGGGCCTGGCACACAGGGACGACCTGGTTCGTTGGTTCGGTGACGGGAGCGTCTTTCACACCTACGGTGGCGGACATGAGCTATTCCCCCGAGCGGCAGGGACGGCACCCTTCCGAAGGACTCGCGACCCACGGCGCGCGGGCCCTCGGAGCCTTCGTTCTCATCGGCGCGGTCACCGCCGGCATGTGGATCCTGGAGATGTTCGACTACGCGCTCGGCGGACGCCTGGACGCCTTCGGCATCCAGCCGCACGACGTGGACGACCTGCCGGACGTCTTCACCGCGCCGTTCATGCACGGGGGCTTCGGGCACCTGATCGGCAACACCGTGCCGTTCGTGGTCCTGGGCTTCCTGGCCGCGGTGCGCGGGATCGCCAAGTTCCTCGCCGCCAGCCTGATGATCATCGTGGTGGGCGGCCTCGGCGTGTGGTTCACCAGCTCCGCCAACACCCTGGGCTCCAGCATCCTGATCTTCGGCTTCTTCGGCTACCTGCTCGGCCGCGGCCTGTTCGAACGCCGCCTGCTGGACCTGGCGATCGCCGCCGGGGTGGTGCTGCTGTACGGCGGGCTGATCTTCGGCGTGCTGCCCAGCGACCCGGGGATCTCCTGGCAGGGCCACCTGTTCGGCATGATCGGCGGCGTGCTCGCGTCCTGGCTGCTGCGCCAGCGCCGCCGCGAGCCCGCCGTGCCGCCCTACCCCTCGGTCTGACCGCTAGCGCGGACGCACCGCCACCTCGGCCACGACCGCGTCGCGCGGCGTCTCCAGAGCCGACACCACCACCCGCGCCACCGTGGCCGGCGCCATGAAGTCGTCCGGGACGTACTCGCCGCCCTCCTGGACGCGCACCTTGCGCTGCATCTCGGTGGCGGTCCGCCCCGGGAAGACCGACGTCACCCGCAGCTCGGGCTCCTCGGCGCGCAGCGAGTCCGCCAGCGCCCGCATCCCGAACTTGCTGGCCGCGTAGGCCGACCAGTGCGGGTTGGCCCGCAGCCCCGCCGTGGAGTTGACGAACACCACGTGCCCCTGCGCGGCGCGCAGCGCGGGCAGCAGCAGCCGCGTCAGCTCCGCCGCCGACACCAGGTTGACGTTCAGGTGCTCCAGCCACCGGTCGGCGTCCAGCTCGGCCACCGCCCCCAGGTGGACGACGCCCGCGCAGTGCACCAGCCCGTCCAGCCGCTCGGGCAGCCCCGCCTCGGCCAGCGCCGCCTCCAGCCGGCGCGGCTCGGTCAGGTCCAGCGGCAGCGTGCGGATCGGCGCGTCGGCGCCGGTGGCGGCGCGGGCGGCGGCCGCGGCCGGGTCGCCGTTGCGCTCGCGGACGATGAGCTGCGTCTGCGCGTGGGCCCCGCCGCGCAGCGACGCGGCCAGCGCGGCCAGCCGGTCCGCCGAACGGCCGGTGAGGATCAGCTCGTGCCCGCGGTCGCGCAGCAGCTCGGCGACCGCGGTGCCGATGCCCCCGGTCGCCCCGGTGATCAGATACGTGCCCATGGCGCCCCATTCTGGAAGATCCACGCGGCGGAGGATGCCCCCGTGCCCGCGGTCGATGCCCCCCGCGCCCGCGGTCGATGGGTCGTCGCCGCCTCGTCGATGCGCCCGGCCCGGTGCGCGGCGCCGCCTCGTGCGCCGGCGCCTAGCTGGGGCGCAGCACGCGGGTCACGCCCGCGATCAGCGCGGTGGCCAGGATCCACCCCGTGGCGATCAGCGCGTACGCCACCCAGCGGGACCAGCCGGTCGGGTCGAAGGCCTGCTGCTGCCCGAACGTGTCGATCGGGATGAGCAGGTCCAGGGTGTAGACGAGGGCGTGGTAGTCGGGCCGTTCGTCCGGCGGCTTGATGGGGTGCGGCCTGTCGACCGAGAACACGACCGTGCCGAGCGTCACCAGGAACGCGAACCACCCGAACGCCAGCCACGGCCGGTAGCCGTACCCGACGGTCCAGTCGAGCAGGCACCCCCACGCCTTGCCCACGGGGTTGGCCAGGTTGCGGCGCCGGGTGCGCAGCTTGGCCAGCTGCACCTTGCGCGCCAGGTCGTCGTGGCCGACGCCGTGGTACCAGGCGGCGAGCTGCTCGTACGGCTGCAGGTGGAACTGCTTGTCCCGGTTCACCCAGTCGAGCCGGTCGCGGAAGCCGCCGCCGCGCAGCAGCTCGTAGGTGAGCCCGTTGAGGTACAGCTCGTCCGGCCAGACGGCCGGATCGTCCATGATCAGGTTGATCCGGGAGTACGACAGCGACACCCGGCCCTCGATCCGGCGCTCCGGCAGCAGGATCAGCTCGTCGGCGTGGATGTGGCTGGCGTGCAGGGCCATCCGCGCAGGGTCGCCGGAGTCCAGCACGGCCCTGGAGAACGACAGGGTGCCGTTGATCCGGGCACTGCGCAGCCGCATCGTGCCGAGGGCGGTGAAGCCCCGGCTGAACTCGGCGGCGTCCTCGACGATCATGTTCTGCGCGTCCATGGCGAGCCGCCCCGGATTGCGCAGCGCGGTGCCCTCCATGAACAGCCCGCCGTTCATGCGCGCCCCGACCAGCCGCACCCCGCCGGTGATCTTCGCGTCGCGGATGAAGGCGCCGGCCTCGACGACCAGCCCGCCGCTGAACACCGCCCACTCGGCCGGGTCGGTCTCGGTGATCACGGTGCCGTTCATCCGCAGCCCGCCCATGAGCTGGGCGCGCGGCAGCCGCACCTGCCCGTCGATCACCGAGCGGGACAGGCTGAGGTAGCCGTCGGCCTGCAGGCCGCCGCCGTCGAACCCGGGCAGCCGGCACTCCGACAGGCGCAGCTGCCGGGTGCGGGCGTTGGAGAAGTCGGGCTGCTCGACCAGGTGGCAGCGCTCCAGCCGCAGCTCGTGCTCGACGGCGCCGCCCGACACGTCCAGCCGCCCGATGATGTACGCGCCGCGCAGCCGGACGGCCGCCACGAACCCCTCGCGCGGTTCGCACGCGCCGAGCAGCAATTGCCGGATCACCTCGGCGCGGACGATCCGTCCGGGTTCCGGCCCGGCCGGACGGTCGTCCCCGAGGACCACGCGGGAGCCCGTCGGGAACGCCGCCCAGAGCCGTTGTTCGGTTTCGCTGAGCCCGGAAGGGTGCGTCACGAAGCCTCTCTCCGCCTGAGCCTGCCGCGGCACACGCGAACGCTCTCGGGGCTCAGAAGAGGCCGCGGCGACGCGCCGCCTGCTGGAGGTAGTTCTCGAGCTCCTGCTCCCAGTTGGTGTTGTTCACGGTGGCGTAGTCGACCGTGAAGCGGGCGAACGCGTCGTGGCCCTCGGTGAACACGCCGCCGCGCTTGTCGAGCTCCAGGACGACCTCCATCGACTGCGGGTACGACACGAAGGTCACTTCGAGCTGGTTGATGCCGCGGGCGAACCGCGCCGGCGGGTAGTACTCGATCTCCTGGTAGAACGGCAGCTCCTGGTGGACGCCCCAGATGCGGCCCTTCTCGCAGTCGGCGTTGCGGAACACGAAGCCGAGGTTGGCGAACGCCGTGAGGATGCGCTCCTGGGCGGGCAGCGGGTGCACCGCGATGGGGTCCAGGTCGGTGGCGTCGACGGCGCGCGCGACCTCCAGCTCGGTGGCGACGCCGACGGTGGTGCCGTGCAGCGGCCGCCCGTAGAAGTGGGTGAGCGGCGCCTCCCACGGGATGGGCAGCTGGAAGGGGATGGTGTGGCGGGCGCCGTCGTCGAGCCGGAACGGCCCGGCGATCGGCACCTTGGCGTACTCCAGGTCGGCCTTGTACTCGCTGTCCCCGGACTCGATCTCGACGCGGGTGCGCAGGGCGAGGTTGACGCCCTTGATGTCGGAGTCGTGCTCGCCCCCGAGGATCGTCACCTCGCCGGTGATCACGCCGCCGGGGGTGGTGTTGGGGTTGTGCAGGACCGTCTCGACCTGCGGGCCGCCGACTCCGAGCGCCTGCATCAGCTTCTTGAAGACCACGTCGTACTCCCCTCCGAAGGATTGGGCGCGCAGCGCCCTCGTCAAGTAGACGTGGCCCCTGAGGCGTGCGTTCCCCGAGGCCGTGGCCGGTTCAGGCGGACGGCGGGGGGTGGACGCCGCCGAGGGGAGCGGACGCCGCTGAGAAGAGAGTAGACCTCGCCGGGACGCGGGCGGCCTTCAGCGCCGGCATCGCCGCCGCTTCGACCAGGGCGGCCACTTCGGACAGGGCGGCGACTTCGACCAGGGCGGCGGCGAGGACGAGGAACCAGGCCGTGTTCCCCTCCCGGACGGGACGAGCGGCCGATGCCGGCGGGTCGTCGTGTCCTGACCGGGTACGGCGCACGTCCCGTCCGGGAGGGCACGTGGAGAACCCTCGGCCCTTATCCAACCAGACGGCGACCCGAGGGGCTTCCCTTCTCCCGAATCGAGGGTCAGGAGCGGCCGAGGGCGCGGTACTCCCAGCCCGCGGCGCGCCAGCGGGCCGCGTCCAGCGCGTGCCGCCCGTCCACGATCCTGCGGTGCGCGACCACCTCGGCCAGCGCGTCCGGGTCGATCTCCCGGAACTCCGACCACTCGGTCAGCAGCACCACCACGTCCGCGTCCCTGGCCACGTCCAAGGCGTTCTCGCCGTAGCGCAGCTCGGGGAAGGCGCGGCGGGCGTTGTCGAGGGCGGCCGGGTCGTACACCCGCACGTACCCGCCGAGGCCGTGCATGGTGCGCGCCACGTCGAGCGCGGGCGCGTCGCGGATGTCGTCGGAGTTGGGCTTGAACGCCGCGCCCCAGCAGGCGATGCGGCGCCCGGAGATCTGCCCGCCGAGCAGCTCGCGCACCAGGTCGACGGTGCGGGCGCGGCGCCGCCGGTTGATCGCGTCCACCTCGCGCAGGAACGCCACCGCGTGGCCCACACCGATCTCCTCGGCGCGGTGCGCGAACGCCCGGATGTCCTTGGGCAGGCAGCCGCCGCCGAAGCCGAGGCCGGGCTTGAGGAACTTGCCGCCGATCCGGTCGTCCAGGGCCAGCGAGTCGGCCAGGTCCTTGACGTCGGCACCGACGGCCTCGCACACCTCGGCCATCGCGTTGATGTAGGAGATCTTGGTGGCGAGGAAGGAGTTGGCGGCGACCTTGACCAGCTCGGCGGTGGCCAGGTCGGTGCGGATCACGGGGGTGCCCTGCTCGAGGATGGGGCGGAACGCCGCGCGCAGCCGCTCGTCGGCCCAGTCGGAGGCGACCCCGAACACCAGCCGGTCGGGGTGCATGGTGTCGTCGACGGCGTAGCCCTCGCGCAGGAACTCGGGGTTCCAGGCCAACTCGACGTCGGCGCCCGCGGGCGCGAGCTCCTGCAGGCGGACGGTGAGCTCCGCGGCCGTGCCGACCGGGACCGTGGACTTGCCCACCACCAGGCAGCGCCGGGTCAGGTGGGGGGCGAGGGAGTCGACGGCGGCGTTGACATAGGACAGGTCGCAGGCGTCCGACCCGGGCTGCTGCGGGGTGCCCACGCAGATGAAGTGGACGTCGCCGAACTCCCCGGCCTCGGCGAAGGAGGTGGTGAAGCGCAGCCGCCCCGACTCCAGCGCCTTGGTCAGCAGCTCGGGCAGGCCCGGCTCGAAGAACGGCACCTCGCCCGCGGCCAGTTTGGCGATCTTGCGTTCGTCCACGTCCACGCCCAGGACCTCGTAGCCCAGGACGGCCATGCAGATCGCGTGGGTGGCGCCGAGGTAGCCGGTGCCGATGACGGTGAGCCTCGGGGACTCCGTCGGGTTCATGGGCGTTCTCCTTGTCGGGTACGGGGTGCGGCTGCGGGCGCTGGGTCACCGACGGAAACGACGGCCGGATAGCCGATCCTGCCGCAGCGGGGCCCGCCGTTCGAACCCCCGTCCGGACGGTTCGGCCGCCGGCCGCCGGGCCGCCTGCGCGCGCGCCGCGTCCGGGTGGAGAAACGGGGCGCGGCCGACGCCGGGCCGCGAAAGTCCTCGTCGCGGCCCCTTTGCCGGGCCGTATGCCCGCAGTGTGGACGCTTCACACGGCGCCGAGCGTCCCCTTGTGAACCCGATGAGCGATATCCCGTCTCGCGTCACGACGCCATGTGATTTGCGTCACTTTCTCGCTCGTGCGCGCGTCGCGCCGCCCCGCAGTGCGCGGAACCGTATTCGGAACGTGTGGTTGGCACTGGTTACCAGCGGGTAGCATGGTCGTAGTTACCGACCAGTACTTTACGAGCGCCATACGTCACCCGGGAGGTCGGTCGGGGTCGGTGCCCGCCGCCCACCCCCGGCCAAGGCAAGGAGCTTCGATGGGGCACTACAAGAGCAACCTCCGGGACCTGGAGTTCAACCTCTTCGAGGTCCTCGGACGCGGCGAGGTCCTCGGCACCGGACCCTTCGCCGAGGTCGACGCCGACACCGCCCGCAGCATCCTGGAAGAGGTCGAGCGCCTGGCCTCCGGGCCGCTGGCCGAATCCTTCGCGGACGCCGACCGCAACCCGCCGGTGTTCGACCCGGCCACCGGCACCGTGACCATGCCGGAGAGCTTCAAGAAGTCGTTCCAGGCGTGGATGGACGCCGAGTGGTGGCGGCTGGAGCTGCCCGAGGAGCTCGGCGGCACCAACGCGCCCCGCTCGCTGATCTGGTCGGTCGCCGAGATGGTGCTCGGCGCCAACCCGGCCGTGTGGATGTTCGGCAGCGGCCCCGCCTTCGCCCGGCTGCTCTACATGATCGGCACCCCGGAGCAGAAGCGGTTCGCCGAGCTGGCCATCGAACGGCGCTGGGGCTCCACCATGGTGCTCACCGAGCCGGACGCGGGCTCCGACGTCGGCGCGGGCCGCACCAAGGCCGTCGAGCAGCCCGACGGCACCTGGCACATCGAGGGCGTCAAGCGCTTCATCACCTCGGCCGAGCACGACATGGCCGAGAACATCTTCCACCTCGTGCTGGCCCGCCCCGAGGGCGCCGGCCCGGGCACCAAGGGCCTGTCGATGTTCCTGGTGCCCAAGTACCTGGTCGACCTGGAGACCGGCGAGCTCGGCGAGCGCAACGGCGTCTACGTCACCAACGTCGAGAAGAAGATGGGCCTGAAGGTCTCCACGACCTGCGAGCTGACCTTCGGGGAGAAGCACCCGGCCATCGGCTACCTGGTCGGCGGCGTGCACGACGGCATCCGGCAGATGTTCATGGTCATCGAGCACGCCCGGATGATGGTCGGCACCAAGGCCATCTCCACGCTGTCCACCGGGTACCTGAACGCGCTGGAGTACGCCAAGGAGCGCGTCCAGGGCGCCGACATGACCCAGATGACCGACAAGACCGCCCCGCGCGTCACCATCACCCACCACCCGGACGTGCGGCGCAGTCTGATGACCCAGAAGGCCTACGCCGAGGGCATGCGCGCCCTGGTGCTGTTCACCGCCACCTACCAGGACGCGATGCAGATCGCCGAGCACGAGGGCCGCAAGGACGAGCAGGCCGAGAAGATGAACGACCTGCTGCTGCCGATCGTCAAGGGCTTCGGCTCCGAACGCGCCTACGCCCTGCTCGGCTCCGACTCGCTGCAGACCTTCGGCGGCTCGGGCTTCCTGCAGGACTACCCGGTCGAGCAGTACATCCGCGACTCCAAGATCGACACCCTGTACGAGGGCACCACCGCCATCCAGGGCCTGGACTTCTTCTTCCGCAAGATCCTGCGCGACCAGGGCAAGGCGCTGACCGCGCTGGGCGACCAGATCCGCCGCTTCGCCCAGGGCGAGGCGGGCAACGGCCGCCTCAAGACCGAGCGCGCCGCCCTCGCCCGGGCCCTGGAGGACTTCCAGGGCATGCTGCAGCCGATGATCGGCTGGGCGATGGCGTCGATGGAGAACCCGCGCGAGATCTACAAGGTCGGCCTCAACACCACCCGCCTGCTGATGGCCGCCGGCGACCTGGTCGTGGGCTGGCTGCTGTGCCGCCAGGCCGAGGTCGCGCTGAGCAAGCTGGACGCCGGCGCCTCCGACGCCGACAAGGCGTTCTACCAGGGCAAGGTGGCCGCGGCCCAGTACTTCTGCGCCAACGTGCTGCCTCGCCTGGCCGCCGACCGCGCCGCCACCGAGGCGACCACCCTCGACGTCATGGAGCTGTCCGAGGACGCGTTCTGACCGGCCTCTCCTCCCCCTCCCGGTCCGAATGCAGCGGGCCCCGTCACCGCCCACGGTGACGGGGCCCGTCCCCTTTCACCGCGAACAGGCCCTCATCACGCGCCGGTCTCCCGGGTGCGGAAAGCAGCCCTGACCACGGTGGCCGCCGTGGTGTCCCTCGGGGGCGGTGCGTCGCTAGGGTGTCCGGCGACGAGTGGCTGTCGGAAGCGGAGTGCCCCATGGCGGTGCGCAGGTTCGTCCTCTCATCGGCCGTCCCGATGACCGCGGTGCTGATCGTGACCGCGGGCTGCTCCGACTCCCCGCCCGCGGCCGTCTGGGTGGACCCGCCCCGGGCGTCCGGCGGCCCGATGAGCGCGCCGCCGCCGGCGGGCGGCGGGCTGGTCAAGGAGGGCTGGTTCGGCGCGGCGGACGGGCTGCACGCGCGCATCGAGATCAAAGGCGTCGAACGGCAGCCGACCCGGTCGGTGCTGCGGCTCACCCTCACGCCGCTGGAGGCCGCCACGCCCTCGCCGACGGCCGCCGCGGGCACGATGCCGTTCGCCGTCTCGCTGCTGGACCCGGTCAACCGCCGGTTCTACCGGCCGCTGACCGGCGGGCAGCCGTCCCGGCTCACCGTGAACACCCCGCAGGAGATGACCGTCGAATACCCGCCGCTGCCGCCGGACGTCCAGCGGATCACGGTGATCACACCGGGGACGGCCGGGGAGTTCACCGGCGTGCCGGTCACCACCGCCGCCGCGTCCGCCCCGACCTCGTCCGCCTCGACCTCGTCCGCGCCGACCGCCACCGCGGCCGCGGCGGCGACGCCCGGTGCCGCGCCCACCACCTCGCCCACCGCCTCGCCCACCGCGTCGCCCGGCGCCTCCCAGGCCCCCGGCGGCGGCGCGATCGATCTGTACGACATCACCGAGGGCGAGGTCCGGGACGTGGTCTCCGGCCCCGCCGAGGAGTCGCTGAGCCTGCGCGCGGACGCGCTGTTCGACTCCGACTCCGACAAGCCGTCCGCCCGCGCCCGGCAGGTGCTCGACCAGGCCGCCGCCGACATCCGGCAGAAGGCCGACCCCGCCCGGCCCATCGCCGTCGACGGGCACACCGACAGCGCCGGTGACGCCTCGCGGAACCTCGACCTGTCGCGGCGGCGCGCGGAGGCCGTGGTCAAGGAGCTGAAGAACCGGCTCGGCGCGTCGTTCACCTTCACCGCGACGGGCAAGGGCGAGGCCGACCCGGTCGCCAAGGAGGGCGGTTCCGGCGACGCGGCGGCCCGCGCCCGCAACCGCCGCGTGGTGATCTCCTACCGGGTGCGGCAGCAGGCCCCCGGCGCCAGGCCGCCGTCGGCGACCTCCACGGCCTCCACGGCGTCCGCCACGCCGACCCTGTCCGCGTCCGCCACGCCGACTCCGTCCGCGACCCCCTCACCGGCGGAGTTCCGGGCGCGGGACGGCGCGACGGTCGCCAGCCGCACCGGACGGTTCGGGCAGGCGAAACGGCGATTGGACGTCAAGCCGTTCTACCGCGACGGCGCGTACCTGGTCGCCGTCTTCGAGATCGTCAACGAGGGGCCCGGGAACACCCCGCCCGACGCCTCGTACGCGCACAAGGACTACCCGGGAGGCGCGTTCACCGCGTTCTCCGTCAGCGCACCCGGCGGCAAGGACGTGTACCGCGCCGTGCGCATCGGGCCCGCCGCGCCCGGGGCGTACGCCGCGTACGTCGACCCGGGACGCGCCACCTTCCGCACGGGCGTCGGACAGCCCGCGCGCGGCTTCGTCTACTTCCCCGCGCCGCCCGGCACCGTCACGAAGGTCACCTTCGACGCGGGCCCCTTCGGGAAGATCGACAATGTGCCGGTGGACTGAGGGTGCCGGTGAACTGAGGGTGCCGGTGAACTGAAACGCGCCGGTGAAATGACCGCGGGGGCCGGAGCGGCACGGCTCCGACCCCCGCGAACCCGTCGCGGCGGGCCCGTCAGGACCAGACGAGCATGTGCAGCGGGTCCTCCAGCATGTCGCCGACGTCCCGCAGCACCTTCGAGCCCAGCTCGCCGTCGATGATGCGGTGGTCGAACGACAGCGCCAGCGTGGCGACCTTGCGGACCGCCAGCTCGCCCTCGTGCACCCACGGCATGTCCCGCACCTGGCCGACGGCCAGGATGGCCGCCTCGCCCGGCGTGAGGATCGGGGTGCCCGCGTCCACGCCGAACACGCCGATGTTGGTGATCGTGATCGTGCCGCCGGTCAGGTCGGCCGGGGACGCCTTGCCCGCGCGGGCCGTGTCGACCAGCTCGTTGAGCGCCCGCGCCAGCTCCGGCAGCGGCTTGGCGTGGGCGTCCTTGATGTTGGGCACCAGCAGGCCCCGCGGCGTGGCGGCGGCGATCCCCAGGTTCACGTACGGCTTGACGACGATCTCCGCCGAGTCGCCCTCGCCGACCCACGACGAGTTGATCATCGGGTGCCGCCGGACCGCGACCAGCAGCGCCTTGGCCACCAGCAGCAGCGGCGACACCTTCAGCCCGGCGAAGTCCGGCATCTCGCGCAGCCGCCGCACCGCGTCCATCGTGGCGGTCATGTCGACCTGCAGCCACTCGGTGACGTGCGGGGCGGTGAACGCCGAGGAGACCATCGCCGTCGCCGTGCTGCGCCGCACGCCCCGGACCGGGATCCGCTCCTCCTCGCCCCGCAGGACCGGCGCGGGCGCCTGCGGCGCGGCCGCGGGCGCCTGCTGCCGGGAGGCGGCCGCCTGGACGTCGTCGCGGGTGATGGACCCGGCCGGGCCCGTCCCGACGATCGTCGACAGGTCCACCCCGAGGTCCTTGGCCATCTTCCGCACGGGCGGCTTGGCCAGGACGCGCTTGTCCACAGGCTGTGGACGGCCGTTGGGCTGCGGCGCCGGGGCGGGCGCGGCGGGCGCGGCGGGCCGCTTGCGCGGACGGCGCTTCGTCGCCCCCGGCTTCACCCCGTACCCGACGAGGACCGGCTGGCGCTTCGGCTCGTCCGGCTGCACCATGCCCGGCTCGTCCGGAGCCGGCACCGCCTCCTGCTTGGGCGCCTCGGCCGCCGGCGCGGCCGCGGCCGGAGCGGCGTCCCCGCCGGAGACGCTGACCGCGATGATCGGCGTGCCGACGTCCACCGTCTGCCCCTCGGGGACCAGCAGGTCCGCCACCACGCCCTCGTACGGGCAGGGCAGCTCGACGATCGCCTTCGCGGTCTCGATCTCCACGATCGTCTGGTTGATCTCGACCTGGTCGCCCGGCGCCACATGCCACTTGACGATCTCGGCCTCGGTCAGGCCCTCGCCCACGTCGGGCAGATTGAACTGCTTGACCTCGCTCATCACCGCGTCCCTCGCCGTCACCACGCGAACGTCCGGTCGACCGCGTCCAGGACCCGGTCCAAGTCGGGCAGGTAGTGGTCCTCCAGCCGGGACGGCGGGTACGGGGTGGAGAACCCGCCCACCCGCAGCACCGGCGCCTCCAGCCGGTAGAAGCAGCGCTCGGTGATGCGCGCGGCGAGCTCGGCGCCGTAGCCGGAGAACACCGGCGCCTCGTGCACCACCACGCACCGGCCGGTGCGCTCGACCGACGCGACGACCGCGTCGATGTCCAGCGGGTTGAGCGAGCGCAGGTCGATGACCTCCAGCGACCGGCCCTCCTCGGCGGCCGCGGCCGCCGCCTCCAGGCAGGTCTTCACCATCGGCCCGTACGCCAGCACCGTCACGTCGTCGCCCTGCTGGACGACGCGGGCGCGGTGCAGCGGCGTCCAGCTCTCGGGGGCGGCGGAGACGTCGACGGGCGCCTTGTCCCAGTACCGGCGCTTGGGCTCGAAGAAGATCACCGGGTCGGGCGAGGCGATCGACTGCTGGATCATCGTGTACGCGTCCGACGGGTTGGAGCACGCCACCACCCGCAGACCCGCGGTGTGGGTGAAGTACGCCTCGGGCGACTCGCTGTGGTGCTCCACCGCGCCGATGCCGCCGCCGCACGGGATCCGCACCACGACCGGCAGGCTCAGCGCGCCCAGCGACCGCATCCGCATCTTGGCGAGCTGGGTGATGATCTGGTCGGCGGCGGGGAACACGAACCCGTCGAACTGGATCTCCACGACCGGGCGGTAGCCGCGCAGCGCCAGGCCGATCGCGGTGCCGACGATGCCGGACTCGGCCAGCGGCGTGTCGATCACGCGCTCCTCGCCGAAGTCCTTCTGCAGCCCGTCGGTCACCCGGAACACCCCGCCGAGCTTGCCGACGTCCTCGCCCATCACGAGGACCTTGGGGTCGTTCTCCATCGCCTTGCGCAGGCCGGCGTTCAGCGCCTTGCCCAGCGTCAGCGTCTCGGTCGTCACGACGACACCTCCTTGAAGGACGCCAGGTAGGCGGCGAACTGCTCCTGCTCCTCGGTCATCAGCGGGTGCGCCTCGGCGTAGACGTGGGCGAACATGTCCATCGGCCCGGGGTCGGGCATCGCCAGGCACCCCTTGCGCAGGTCGGCCGCGACCTGCTTGGCCTCGGCCTCGATCTCCTCGAAGAAGGCGTTGTCGGCGAGGTCGTTGCGCACCAGGTACGCCTTGACCCGCTCGATCGGGTCCTTCAGCTTCCACGCCTCCTCCTCGGCCTTGAGGCGGTAGCGCGTGGGGTCGTCGGTGGTGGTGTGGGCGCCCATCCGGTACGTGTAGGCCTCGATCAGCGTCGGCCCCTGGCCCGTCCGGGCCGCCTCCAGGGCCTTGCGCGTCACCGCCAGGCAGGCGAACACGTCGTTGCCGTCCACCCGCAGGCCGGGGAAGCCGTAGCCCTGCGCGCGCCGGTAGAGCGGGATGCGCGACTGCTTCTCCAGCGGCTCGGAGATGGCCCACTGGTTGTTCTGGCAGAAGAACACGATCGGCGCGTTGAAGACCGACGCGAACACGAACGACTCGTTCACGTCGCCCTGGGAGGTGGCGCCGTCGCCGAAGTAGGCGATGGTCGCGCCCGCGTTGGGCGTGCCCAGCACCCCGTCGCGCTGGACGCCCATCGCGTACCCGGTCGCGTGCAGCGTCTGGCTGCCGATCACGATCGTGTACAGGTGGAAGTTGTGCTCCGCAGGGTCCCACCCGCCGTTGTTCACACCGCGGAACAGGCCCAGCAGCTTGAGCGGGTCGACGTCGCGGCACCAGGCCACGCCGTGCTCGCGGTAGGTGGGGAAGGCCATGTCGTGCTCGCCGAGCGCCCGCCCGGAGCCGATCTGGGCGGCCTCCTGGCCGAGCAGGGAGGCCCACAGGCCCAGCTCGCCCTGGCGGGTGAGGGCCACCGCCTCCCGGTCGATCCGCCGGACGATCACCAGGTCGCGGTACAGGCCGCGGACCTCGTCCGGCGTCAGCTCCAGGGGATAGTCGGGATGCTCGACGCGCTCCCCTTCGGGGGTGAGCAGCTGGATGAGCTCGGGGTCGTCGAGCTCATGGACGTCGGGCGCGCCGCGCGCGGAGTCGATCGCCATCGATGACACTCCTCGATCGGGGCCGGGACTACGGGGTCGCCGCATGCCGGCCGGCGTCTATGGCACGCCGCCCCAGGTAAGGGACGTATGCCGCAAGGCAATCGTGGCAGACGTCACTCCCAGGGGCGCAAGCCCTCGTTTGCTTGTTTTCTACCCGTCGGCCGCGTCCCCGCCTCCGCCGTGATTATGCGTGACGATCTTCTCTACGAAGGGTGACGACTATTCGCGATGACAACGACTGGCGTCACTCGCGCGACAGCGCGCGGGTGACGCCGGCGGCGACGGTCAATCCCAGGATGAAGCCCGCGGCCACCAGCAGGTTGGCGATCCACTGGTAGATGCCCTCGGGCGCGAACACCCGCTCCTGCCCGAGGTCGCCGACGGGCAGCAGCAGGTCCAGAGTGTAGAAGAACGCGTTGAAGTGCGGGTGGTCGTCCTCATTCAGGATCTGCGGTTTGTGTAGCGAGAAGACGATCGTGCCGAACGCCAGCAGCCCGGCCAGCCAGCTCATCGCGCGGAACGGCCGATAGCCGTAACCGACCAGGATGTCCTGCAACCAACCGATGATCTTGCGGGGGAGTCCCTGCGTCCGGCGGTGGTCCCGGGCCTTGGCCAGCAGCACCGTGCGCCCGTCGGCGTCCAGGCCCAGCGCGCGGTAGGTCTGCGCGAGCCGCTCGTACGGCTGCGGCTGGTAGCCGTCGGTGTCGCGGCGCAGCCACTCCAGGCGCTGCCGGGCGTCCAGCGGCGGATCCAGGTTCTCGTACTGCAGGCCGTCCAGCTGCAGCCGCTTCGGCCAGGTCGCCGGGTCGTCGCGCAGCAGGTTGATGCGCGCGTACGCCAGGTCGACCACCCCCTCGACCTGCTCGGCCGGACGCAGCAGCACCTCCTCGGCCTGCAGCCGCTCCAGGTTGAGCGCCGTGCCGTTCTCGTGCCGCAGCCGGGCGCCGCTCAGGTTGAGCTGCCCCGACACCCGCGCCCCGGCGAAGCTGACCGCGCCCGTCGCCGAGAAGCCGTCGGAGCAGTACACGTCGGTCTCCACCTGCAGATCGTCGGCGTTGAGCGCGGTCCGCTCCGGGTGCACCAGATCCGCGCCGACGAACGACAGGTAGCCGCCGACCCGCGCGCCCCGCAGCCGGATCTCCCCGCGCGCGGCGAACCCGCCGTCGCAGAACACGTTGGCGGCCACGTCCAGGCGGCTGGCGTACAGGGCGGCGCCCGACGGGTTGTGCAGCCGCGCCGACCGGAAGATCAGCTGCCCGCCGACCCGCGCGCCGGGCAGCCGCACCTCGCCGGCCGCGGCGAAGCCCTGGTCGCAGTAGACGTTGGCGTCGACGGTGAGCCGGTCGGCCAGCAGCGCGTCCCCGCCCGGGTTGGCCAGGTGCACGCCCGACATGTTGAGGATGCCGGTGATGTGCGCGCCGTCCAGCCACAGCCCGCCGGAGATGCGGCTGCCCTCCAGCCACAGGTGCCCGTCCACCCGGGCCCCGGACGCCACCAGCCCGGGCAGGCGGCAGCGCATCATGTGGACGCTGTTCATGCTCGCCCAGTACAGGTGCGGCGCCTCGTCGAAGACGCAGCCGGTCAGCGCCAGCGGCGCCGTCACCTCGGCGTGCCCCAGGTTGAGCGACCCGACGATCCGCGCCCCCGTCAACCGCACCGCCGCGACATGGCCCGGCTCGGGCTCGGCCGCGCCCGCCAGCAGCGCGACCAGCACCTCCGCGCGGATCACCCGGTCGGCGCCCCAGCGCCCGGACTGCGCGGGATCGTCGAACGCCGGGTCGCCGCTGGACAGATCGACCGGCTCCCCCTTCGGGAACGCCTTCCACAGACGGCGCTCCGGGGGAGTCAGCTCCTCAACGTTCATCCGACCTCCTTGGAGGAAACCCGGGGGACGGGGCGAGACTCCGCGGTTGCCAGACCGGGCGGGCGATCGCCCCGCGTTCGGTCGCGAACTGGCGGCGCCGCCCCGACTCGTCCGATGCGCCGCGCGCCGTTGAGCCCGCCCGGACGTTCGGTTGCGCGAGTGTCCGCGGTTCGACGCCCGCGCCGCGCACGGCGGCGCCGACGGTGTGGTTTCAGAGCCCGGTGAACTCCGGCAGGCGTGCCATCTCGGATGCGGTGCGGCGTGAGTTCCGTCGCATGCCGGGGTGCACGGCCGCCCGGTACGGCCGCGAGATCATCGCGGTCGATTGCTGGTTCCCCTCCTTTGACCGCGCCTGCGGGCGCATCGCGAGACACGTGGACGTCCGACGCTGATCATCGTCCGGACGTGCGGCTGCGGCGCGACCCGACACAGGGCCGTGAGCGCAGCGATGAACATTCTGGCCGCTGGGACGACGGCGTCGGCTGTGAAGCCGGTGAAGATCTTTGTGAAGTCCCGCGGGCCGCGGGGCCCGTCCCCTCCCTCGGGAGGGGGAGGCGGCCGGGGTGCCGTACGCTTCAACGCGACAGTGAAAGCCCAGATCAGTGAGGGGGCAGTCGTGGCGCGGGTCGTCGTCGACGTCATGCTCAAGCCGGAAATCCTCGATCCTCAGGGGCAGGCGATCGCCCGCAAGCTGCCGCAGCTCGGCTTCGAGGGGGTGACCGCCGTCCGCCAGGGCAAGCGCTTCGAGGTGGAGCTGGACGGCCCCGCCGACGAGGCCGCCGTGGAACGCGTCCGCACGATCGCGGACACCCTGCTCGCCAACCCCGTCATCGAGACCTACGAGGTCCGCGTCCTCGAGGACAACTGACCACGATCCGTCGGTACCTCGAACGGCGGCCGCAGTCGACGAGGCGGCCGCCTCACAACCGACTCCAGCCGTCAGCGATCGCCCTGCACCGCCGCGCCGACTCCGTGGCCCATGGCGCAACGCGGGGACGGTGACGTTGCGCTAGATCAGCCGCACGGTCGATCGCTTCCCACCGCTGGTCCGGCTATGTCGCAACGGTGTGTGCTGGAGCATTTGGAGCGCGCCGCGGCCGCGACGAGCAAAGCGGCCGCCGAAATCGCGCCCGAGGATGATCGCCTGCGCTGCTGGTCGACTTCCGCCCTCGTGCCGTGACGATTCATCGGCCGGTAGGCCCGTCCTGGGGGAAGGCGGCGTGGCGTTGACCGGCCCCGGGCAGGTGGTGTGCTGTGCTGCTGGGGTCCGCCTCCGCTGTTTGCTCATCTGCTCTCTGGACACGCGGCGTTTGCGGTGCCGTCCGGGCCGCCGATGGAACGCGTCTCCCTGGTCGCCAGGTCTTCCGGGTGGTCGCGCAGGGCGTTCTCACCGAAGCACGGCGCCCGATGATCCGCGGGAGGACCGAGAGGACGATCTGCGAGATGCCGCGGACCGCGATGGGCGGGAGCGGGCGGACGCGGTTCCCCTGACGGCGCCGCCGGTCGCAGGTCCCGCCGCCCGGCCAGGTCAGCAGGTCCCGGGTGATCGCGTCGGCGGTCACCGGGTCGAGGCTTTCGGTCGGCTCGTCGAGCACCAGCACCGGCGGGTCGGCCAGCAGCGCCCTGGACGGCCGGATGGAGTTGGCGGCGGGGCTGCTGGTGCTGCTGCTCGCGCCGGAGGTGTACGCGCCTGGGACAGTCGCATTGCCGGTTTCCACTGCTCGTGCCGGACGATCTCGTCGGCCGACCGCCTGAGAGGGGCGGTAGCGACGCAGGGGCCGACTGGGGAGCCGGTCCGACTGAGCCGCAGCGATGTGCGCGTTGGCGCCGTGTGGGGTGAAGCGCGCCGCGGCCGCGATGAGCGAAGAGGCTGCCGAAATGCGCGGTCTGACTCCGGCCGAGGATGATCGCCTGCGCTGCCGGTCTACTTCCGCGCCCGTGCCGTGACGATTTCATCGGCCGGTAGGCCCGTCCTGGAGCGGAGGCGGGGTGGCGTTGAAGCCGGGAGGTGCGTAGCTGCGCCGCAAGGGTCTGGGGCCGGCGTTGGTGCGTCGGGTTTTCGTGGCACGTGGTGGCTCCAGCGGGGAGCGGCCGTTGAAGTCGACTGGGGTGATTCCGGCTGAGAGTGATCGTGCTGTGCGGCGGTGGGGGAGCGGCGGTCGTAATCGGCGGTCCTGCTCTGGTCGATTGCCGCCTCGCGTTGTGATGATCTCGCCCCGGCGGGGACGGTGGCGGCGCGAGATTGATTGGTCTGGGAAGGCGGCGTGGCTGTGCTGCGGAGGTGTGCGGGTGCCCGTTTGCGCCGTGGGTTCTGGAACGCGCCGCGGCCGTGATCAGCGAAACGTGCCGCCGAAAATTGCGGTCTGGCTGCGGTTGATTGTGATCGCTTGACAGGCTGGGGAGGTCGCGCGGGTGCGCTGCCGCTGCATGGCGCATGGACGGGAAAGTGGAGTTGGCACATGTTGACGTCGGCTCCGACCGGCTGGGTGTGTTGTGGAATTGCGGGGCGGGAGTCGGGCCTGGTGGGGCCCGTTGGTGATTTCTGCGTTGTGTACTGGTGCAGGGGTGGGTAGTGGCGGACGGCGCCGTCTTCGAGCGGGGGCGCTGACGACCTGCGTGGTACCGCGAGCAGGACGCGTCGTGTGATCTCTGTGGGGGGCGGCGAGGTTCAGCGGTTGGCCGTCATCGGCCAGAGCGCGGGCGGAAATTCGGGGGGACGGCGTCCTGGCTGGGGCCCGTCGTGGCCGATTCTCATTCGAAGAGGCCAGGAGATGGGTACGCGCTGGGGTGTGGCTCAGCCGATACGGGGGAACGCGGGGGCGTCGGCGTTGGGGAATCGGATGCGCAGGTCACCCGAAGTTCATGAAAAGTCGGGTCAGTATAACGATTACGGGAGTTTCCACCGGGGAAGCCTTAGCTCCGGTTGAGTCGTCGAGCGCGGACCGGGTCCAGGGGTCGACCAGGGGGGCCTGGGGATGACACGAGGTGACCGGTGGACATGAAGTTCTCGCTCGCCCTGCCTCGGGAGAAGCTGAGCATCCCGGTGATCCGCCGGGTCGTGGGGGATGCGCTGCGGGGCCTGGGCGTGACCGAGGACTGCGTCGCCGACGTCCTCGTGGCGGCCTCGGAGGCGTGCACCAACGCCGTCCAGCACGCCCGCGGCGGCGCGGAGTTCGAGGTCTCCGGCTGGGTCGACGGCGGCACGTGCGTCCTGCGCATCGAAGACTGGGGGTGCGGTCCGCGCCCCTCGGAAAAACAGGATGAATCGGGCGATTTGGTGGAATCTGGGCGCGGCATTAGGATCATGCGGGCGTTGGTGGACGACCTGAGCATCGACGCCGCCCCCGACCGCGGCACCGTCGTCCACCTGCGCAAGCGGCTGACCTGGCAGGACGGTGCGCTGGTCCGCCGCCTCGAGCGACAGCTCGCACGAAGCGCCGGGTAGATTAGGGACGCGCGCGAGGGCCTCGCGCGTGCCAAGGACTCACACGACGCGCATCGGGCGATCGGCGGAGTCGGCCGAGGCGGGCATGCCGCTCGCCGCAGGAGCGGCTGCGCCCACGCCCGCGACGCATGACCGCCGAGTTCTGCGGGCGGCGCTGCCGGCGCCCGCGGTGCTCACCCGGGGGCCGACCTCCCGGGCCTTCGAGCACCTTGGCCGCCCTCATTGCGGAGGAAGACGAACACATGGACGCTGCCCGGGTGGGGGTCATCACCTTCCCAGGTTCCCTCGACGACCGTGACGCGGCGCGGGCCATACGGCTGGCCGGCGCCGAGCCCGTCGCGCTCTGGCACGCCGACCACGACCTGCGCGGGGTGGACGCGGTCGTGCTGCCCGGCGGCTTCTCCTACGGCGACTACCTGCGCGCGGGCGCCATCGCCCGGTTCGCGCCGCTGATGACCGAAGTGATCGACGCCGCCAAGGGCGGCCTGCCCGTCCTGGGCATCTGCAACGGCTTCCAGGTGCTGTGCGAGTCGCACCTGCTGCCCGGCGCGCTGCTGCCCAACGCGGGCCTGCACTTCGTCTGCCGCGACCAGCGGCTGCGCATCGAGAACGCCGACACCGCCTGGACCAGCGAGTACACCGAGGGCCAGGAGATCGTCGTCCCGGTCAAGAACCGCGACGGCCGCTACACCGCCGACGAGCGCACCCTGGCCGAACTGGAGGAGAACGGCCGCGTGGTGGCCCGCTACGTCGACCTGAACCCCAACGGCTCGCTCGGCGACATCGCGGGGATCTGCAACGAGGCCGGCAACGTGGTGGGCCTCATGCCCCACCCCGAGCACGCCGTGGAGTCGCTGACCGGGCCGTCCACCGACGGACTCGGCTTCTTCACCTCGGTCGTCAAGAGGCTGGTCAACGCGTGAGGAACGGACGCCGCGCGAGCGGGGGCACGAGATGACTGACGACCGGTGGACGAACGACGAGCATGGGGCCCCGGAGGAGAGCGGGATGACCGAGCGTGACGAACGGCCGCCGGGCGGCCCCGAGGACGCGACCGCGGACCGCGAGCTGCCGCACGAGGACACCGGCGAGCCGACCTACGAGTGGTTCGCCGGGCTGAAGTCCGACGCCGACGACCCCGAACTCCAGCCCGTCAGCGGAGCGGTGACGGCGGCGTTCGAGGCCATCGTGGAGGACGACGAGCCGCGCGAGGCCGCGTCCGGTCCCGGCACGGGCCCCCAGTCCGCCGTCGCCCCCGAGGGGACCGGCCCGCTGCCTTCGGTGGCGCATGGGAGCGGTCCACAGCCGGTTGTGGGGTCGGGTCCGCAGCCCGTCGTGGGTTCCGAGGGGCCGGGGACGGGGCCGCTTCCGCCCGTGCCGCCGGGTACGGGTGCGCAGCCGGTCGTTGAAGGTCCGGGGACCGGCCCGCTTCCCCCGGTGCCGCCCGGCACCGGCCAGCACCCGGTTGTGGGGTCGGGTCCGCAGCCTGTCATCGGTTCCGAAGGGCCCGGAACGGGTCCGCTTCCGCCGGTGCGGCCGAGCACCGGGCCGCAGCCGGTAGTGGGTTCTGAAGGTCCGGGGACGGGGCCGCTTCCGCCCGTGCCGCCGGGCACGGGTCCGCAGCCCGTCGTGGGTTCCGAGGGGCCGGGGACGGGGCCGCTGCCCCAGGTGCCGTCCGGTAGCGGCCCGCAGCCGGTCGTGGGGACGGGCGAGCCGGGCACGGGTCCGCTGCCCGCGAGCAGCGGCGAGTTCCCGGCCGGGCCGCAGCCCGCCGCGGCGGGCGAGCCGCCGCGGATCGTCGTGTCGCAGGACGCCGCCGCGGCGTTCGCCAAGGCGCTGGCCGCCGAGGCCTCGCCCGGGCAGACCGTCCCGGACGGGCCGGCGCCGGCCGAGACGACCGGGCCGCAGCCCAAGCTCGCCACCGAGATGACGCCGCCGGACGAGCCCGTCACCGACACCGTCGAGATCGCCGCGGCGACTCCCGACCGGCCGCAGCCGTACGCCGAGCTCGGCATGAAGGACGAGGAGTACCAGCGGGTCCGGGAGATCCTGGGGCGGCGGCCCACCTCCGCCGAGCTGGCGATCTACTCGGTGATGTGGAGCGAGCACTGCTCCTACAAGAGCTCCAAGGTGCACCTGCGGCAGTTCGGCGAGAAGGCGCCCGAGAGCGACGCGCTGCTGGTCGGCATGGGCGAGAACGCCGGCGTGGTCGACATCGGCCAGGGCTGGGCGGTCACCTTCAAGGTCGAGTCGCACAACCACCCGTCGTACGTCGAGCCGTACCAGGGCGCGGCCACCGGCGTCGGCGGCATCGTCCGCGACATCATGTCGATGGGCGCCCGCCCCGTCGCGATCATGGACTCGCTGCGGTTCGGGCCCGCCGACGCCCCCGACACCCAGCGGGTGCTGCCGGGCGTGGTGGCCGGGATCAGCGGCTACGGCAACTCCCTGGGCCTGCCCAACATCGGCGGCGAGACCGTCTTCGACGCGTGCTACGCGCAGAACCCGCTCGTCAACGCCCTGTGCGTGGGCGTGATGCGCCACGAGGACATCAAGCGGGCCGTCGCGCCCGGCCCGGGCAACCGGGTGATCCTGTTCGGCGCGGGCACCGGCCCCGACGGCATCGGCGGCGCGTCCGTGCTGGCCTCGGCGAACTTCGACGAGGCGTCGCAGGCCAAGCGGCCCAGCGTCCAGGTCGGCGACCCCTTCATGGAGAAGCTGCTGATCGAGTGCTGCCAGGAGCTGTTCCGCGAGGACCTGGTGGTGGGCATCCAGGATCTCGGCGCGGCCGGGGTGTCGTGCGCCACCACCGAGCTGGCGGCCGCGGGCACCGGCGGCATGCACATCGAGCTCGACGCCGTTCCGCTGCGCGACCCCACCCTGCGACCCGAGGAGATCCTCATGAGCGAGTCGCAGGAGCGCATGATGGCGGTGGTCGAGCCCGCCAAGGTCGACCGCTTCCTGGAGATCTGCGCCAAGTGGGAGATCCCCGCCACCGTGATCGGCGCGGTCACCGACACCGGCCGGCTGGTGATGACCTGGCGCGGCGAGAAGATCGTGGACATTCCGCCGGGCACCGCGGCCGACGAGGGGCCGGTGTACCACCGGCCGTACGAGCCCCCGGCGGACCTGGCGGCGCTGCAGTCCGACACCCCCGGCCGGCTGACCCGCCCGTCCACCGCCGAGGAGCTGCGCCGCACCGTGCTGTGGCTGGCCGGGTCGCCGAACCTGGCGAACAAGACCTGGATCACCTCGCAGTACGACCGGTACGTCATGGGCAACACCGTCCTGGCCATGCCCGAGGACGCGGGCGTGGTGCGGGTGGACGACGAGTCGGGCCTGGGCATCGCGCTGTCGCTGGACGGCAACGGCCGCTACACCCGCCTCGACCCGTACTCGGGGGCGCAGCTGGCGCTGTCGGAGGCGTACCGGAACGTGGCCGCCACCGGCGCCCGCCCGCTCGCGGTGACCAACTGCCTGAACTTCGGGTCGCCCGAGGACCCGGGCGTGATGTGGCAGTTCGCGCGCGCCGTGGAGGGGCTGGCGGACGCCTGCCGCTACCTGGGCACCCCGGTCACCGGCGGCAACGTCAGCTTCTACAACCAGACCGGTTCGACGCCGATCAACCCGACGCCGGTCGTGGGCGTGCTGGGCGTGCACGACGACGTGCGGCGCCGCGTCGGCATCGCGTTCAGCAGCGAGGGCGCCACGCTGGCGCTGCTGGGCACGACGCGCGAGGAGTTCGGCGGCTCGGAGTGGGCGCACGTCGTGTACGGGCACCTGGGCGGTCTGCCGCCGAAGGTCGACCTGCCCGCCGAGGCGGCGCTGGCGTCGGTGCTGGTCGCGGCGGCGCGCGAGGGGCTGCTGTCGGCCGCGCACGACCTGTCCGACGGCGGCCTGTCGCAGGCGCTGGTGGAGTCGTGCCTGCGCGGCGGACTGGGCGCCCGCATCACGCTGCCCGGCGACCCGTTCGTGTCGCTGTTCAGCGAGTCGGTGGCGCGCGCCGTGGTGGCGATCCGTCCGGGCTCGGAGGGGCGCCTGGCGGCGCTGTGCGAGGCCGCCGGGGTGCCGGTCACCCAGCTCGGCGTGACGGGCGGCGACGCGCTGCACATCTCGGCGCGCGGAGCCGACGGGCAGCCGCAGGAGCTGTTCTCGATCTCGCTCGCGGAGCTGCGGGAGGCCCACGAGCCGACGCTGCCCAGCTACGCCGACGACTGACGGTCCTCGACGCGAAGGCCGCCGCACGGTCCGACACCGCGCGGCGGCCTTCGCCGTTTCCTGCACCGTTCCATGCGGCGGCGGCCTCTCGATCGCCGCTCAGGAGGCTCGAGGAAGGAGCGGACGGGCGGCCCCACGATCTTGGTGGCGGGGCGCCGAGATCCGGCGTCTGCGGCCGTCTCAGCGTGCGGGGACGGTCAGAAGACCGAGATGTGGACGTGGTCGTAGTGGTTGGCGGTGATGCCGCCGCGGTTCTCCATCATCCGCCAGCCGGGGCTGCGCACGTCGTAGATGCGCTGCCGCCAGATCACGTACTTGATGCCCAGCCGGTTGGCGTTGGCGACGGCGTACTCGGCCACGCGGTCGCCCTGGGCCTTGCCGCTGGCGGACGGCATGGTGCCGCCGGTGCTGACCATGAAGTCGCAGGCGCGGCCGGTCGCGTGGTCCTGCGGGTCGCCGGTGAGCCGCACGCACCCGATGATCGGGAACGGCCCGAACTCGATGTCGATGGTGTTCTTGACCTTCAGCATGCGGGGGGTGACCCCGCCCATCCCGGAGCTGGGCGACTCGGGCTTGAACTTCTTGATCAGCGCCTGGACCCTGCGCTTCTGCGCGCGCAGGTCCTGGATGTCCTTCTCCAGCTCCTGGACCTTGCGCTCGTACTCCTCGCGCGCCTTGCGCTGCTCGGCCACCAGCCGTTCGATCTGGCGGACCTTGGCGGCCTGGTTGGACGCCACGTGGCTGACCAGGCTGGCGTTGTTCAGCACGTTGTCGGGGTCGTCGCTGGCCAGCACCGCCACGGCCGGGTCGGTGGTGCCGGTCATGTACTGGGACGCGGCCATCTGCGCCACGATGATGCGCGCGCTGTCGAGGTCCTGCTGGAGCAGGCGCTGCTTCTGCCGGGCCTTCTTGATGCCGTACTGGGCGTCCTTGAGCTTGGCCAGGTCGCCGCCGTACTCCTTGTCGAGCTGCGCGATCTGCTTGTTCAGCTTGCTGAGCCGGCCGAGGTCACCCGGGTCGGCCTGTGCGGGGGTCGTTCCCGCCGTCGTCACCAGGGCGGCGGCTGCGGCGACGATGAGAGCCAGGGCGGGGCGCCGCACTCTGACGACACGACGTGGGCGGGTGGAGCTCGGGCTCTCCACGTCCTCTCCTCTCCTGTGACGCCTACCGGGTTAGCTGACGGGTTCGGGCGGAGGGTCAGCCCTATCGCGGCGGAGCCGCGAATTCACCCCGATGCCGACTAGACCTGGCTGGCCGCCCGGCGTTGGGTCCCCGGTTCCCGTCCGTAGTACGGATGCGGGATTCGGCTGGCTCGAGCCAGCCTGCCGATCAGTGCTGCGATCATGCCCGCGCCCGCGGGCGATCGCCACTTTAAGGAACTGGTCGGCTCTTGGCCAAGGTTAGACCCATGAGGCGGGTGAGATGAGCGGGAAACGAGACAAGAGCGCCCTTTCCGTCGCCCGGGTCCCCTGCCGTGACCGGCAGGGGACCAAGCTCCGGTCAGGCGACGGTCAAAGGCCGGCCTTGTAGAGCAGCCTGTTGGCGGTGCCCTTCGGGATGCGTCCCAGGCGGCTCTTGGTGGCGTTGTCGTTCAGCCACTTCTGCACGGTCGGGAACGAGGCGCTGCGGTGCGTCTGCAGGTAGAGCGCCGCGACCCCGGCGACGTGCGGGGACGCCATGGACGTCCCGGTCAGCGACGCCTTCCCGCCGCCGGGCCAGGCCGACGTGATGCCGTAGCCGGGCGCGAAGATGTCCACGCAGGAGCCGTAGTTGGAGAAGGTCGCGCGGTTGTCGTGGATGGTCGCAGCGCCGACCGCCTGCACCCATCCGGCGCTGGCCGGGGAGTAGTTGCAGGCGTTCTTGTTCTCGTTGCCCGCCGCGACGGCGACGAAGACCCCCGACTTGGACAGGTTCGTCAGGGCGGTGTTCAGCGCGGTCGACTTGGGGCCGCCGAGGGACAGGTTGGCGACCGCGGGCTTGACGGCGTTCTTGCGCGTCCAGTCGACGGCGGCGATCACGTCGGACAGCCGGCCGTTGCCCTGGCAGTCCAGCACGCGCAGCGACCGCAGGTTGACCTTCTTGGCCACGCCGTAGGTCTTGGCGCCGATCGTGCCCGCCACGTGCGTGCCGTGCCCGTCGCAGTCCCAGCCGTCGGAGAAGGACGGGGCGTGCCACACCGACTTGGCGCGGCCCTCGAACTGCGGGTGCGACCAGGCGATCCCGCTGTCGATGACGTAGGCGGTCACGCCGCTGCCGGTGTTCTTGTAGGAGTACGACTTCGACAGCGGCAGCTTGCGCTGGTCGATGCGGTCCAGGCCCCACGGGGGCGACGACTGCTTGGCGGTCGCGCGGTAGATCTGGTCCTGCTCGATGGCGACGACGTCGCGGCGGCGGCGCAGCTCGTCCAGCTGCTCGGTGTTCAGCGTGGCGGCGAAGCCGTTCAGCGCGCCCCCGAACCGCCGGACCGACCGGGCCTTCACTCGGGCGGCGGTGGACGCCGCCGAGGCGCCGTCCTTGAGCGTCACGATGTACGAGCCCGGAACGGGGGTGCCCCGCGCGGCCGTGACCTCGACCCGGACGGGCTCGGGCGCGGCCAGGGCGAGTGGAGCGGCGCCGACGACCACGGCGGACGCGACGGCGCCGGTGACGAGGAAGAGACGAGGGGGGACAGGGCGCACAGGGAGTCTCCTTTGCCTGCGACGCGTCCATGCCCAAGATCAAGACGCGTCGACAGGGCGCACCTTAATGGAGACAGACCCCCGACCAACCGCCAAACCGGCAAATCGGCGCGAAGTGGTCAGTCGAAGGAATGCGCGCGGCCCGCGCGCTCAGACGCGGGCCAGGCGCGCGTGGTAGGTGGCCTTGCCGTTGGGGCTCGTCCACACGTACTGCAACGTCCCGTCCTGCTGCAGCGTGATCTGCACGTTCCCGCTCGTGCACGGCTTGGCGATGGTCAACGCCATGCGCAGCGCCCGGCTGGTGCCCTGGGTCAGCGTCAGCGTGCCCGAGCAGCGCTCCTTGGGATAGAAGGCGCGGGCGGACGTCGCCCCGGCCTCGAAGCTCACCTCGACCGGGAACTGGGCGCCGCGCCCCGGGTTGATCGCCGTGCCGCGCCAGGTGCCCGCGAACGCCGGGGGGATCACGCTGACCGGACGGTCGTCCGCGGCCTGCGTCGCCGGATCGGCCCGCTGCGGCTGCTCCGCCGAGTCGCTGCGGAACTGCGGCCACAGCACCAGCGCGATGATCGCGATGCCGACCGCCACCCCGATGAACAGCGACAGCGCCACGCCCAGCACGTGGCTGCTCGGCCGCGGCAGCGCCCCGACCACCGGCAGCTCCGACAGGCGCGACAGGAAGGACAGCGGCGCCGGACGCGACGCGTCCGGCCGCATCTCCATGATCGCCGTGGCCTGGCGGCGGTCGTCGTCGCGCGGCCCCTCGTCCATGCCCGGGATGAGGTGCGGCGTCGGCGCCGTCTTGACGTCCGCCGGGTCCTCGACGGACGACGCCGCCAGAGGCGGCATGGCCTGCGTCGCGTCCCCGGCCCCGAGGCTGCGGCTGTCGAACGGCGCCTCGTCGCGCACCGGCACCCGCAGCGACGCGGCGCCGACCGACGCGGGCTCGGGCGCCGCAGGCGGCGGCTGGACCGACACCGGGGGAGGCGGCTGCGCCGCCGCCGGAGCCTGCGTGGGCGGCGGCAGCTGCACGGGCAGCACCTCCGGGGTCGTCTGCAGGGCGGGCGGCGTCCGGTCGTCGAGCAGCATCCGCGCCTCGGACACCATCGCGGACGGCATGCGGGACGTCAGCGCGCCCGCCTCGCCCATCAGCCTGTCCAGCAGGTCCCGCGCGGACGGACGGCTCTTCGGGTCCTTGGCGAGCGCGTCGGCGACCGCGTCCCGCAGCGTCCGCGGCAGCACCGACACGTCCGGGTCGTCGTACACGATCCGCTGCATGATCTCCGACGGCGAGGCCCCGGCGAACGGCGCCGTCCCCGAGGCGGCGAACAGCAGCGTGGCCGCCCAGGCGAACACGTCCGCGGCCGGGCCGACGCCCATGCCGCTGAGCTGCTCGGGCGCCTTGTACGACGGATCGTCGGTGACCCTGCCGGTCGGCGCCGCGGACACGGCCTCCAGGGCCTGGACCACCCCGAGGTCCGTCACCATCGGGCCGCTGCGGCCGAGCAGCACGTTGCGCGGCTTGAGGTCGTGGTGCGCCGTTCCGGCCTGGTGCGCCGCCGTGACCGCGATCATGATGCCGGCGGCCAGCCGCTCCATCACCGCGCCGCCGCGCGGCCCCTCCTCGTCGACCAGCCGCTGCAGCGAGGGGCCGTCCACGTAGTCGCCGACCACGAACGGACGGTCGCCGTCGACGTCGGCGTCGAGGATCGCCGCGGTGCAGCAGCCCATCACCCGGCGCGCGGGCGCCAGCGCGCCGACGAACCGCGACCGGGCCGCCGGCTCCCCGCTCAGCCGCAGGTGCAGCAGTTTGACCGCGACGGAGCGTCCGGCCGGGCCCCGGCCGAGGAACACCGTGCCCTGCCCGCCCGCGCCCAGCCGCGCGATGATCTCGTGGCCGCCGATTCGACGCGGATCACCGGGCTGCAGGGGCAGCGCCTCGGCCATTGTGCGAACCTCCGTGTCGTCGCGCCGGGCCTCGCCCCGGCATGCCCCCCGTCTCCTGCTCTCTCCGCCGTGCGGGACGACGCCCCGCACCGCGCCCCCGCGTGCGCCGTGCCGTGATGCGTGCGGCCTCGTGTCGACAAACCGTCACATTTTTACCGGGTTGCGGGGGTGTCCGCGCGCCCAAGCCATGAGGACGCGACCGCCGCGACCCGGTACCGTTCGTCCCGATGCCGCGACAACAGCTCACCCGGGACCTCCTCGACGAGGAACGCGCCGCGCTCGGCCTCCCTCCCTACTGCGGCGGCGACGAGCCCGCCGACCTGCGCCGCGCCGCACTGGACACCGCGCTGGCCGCTCAGGACGCGGGCGCCGAACCGGCCCGCGCGGTCCTGCGCGGCGCCGTACGGGAGCTGCTCGACCGCCTCGCCGAGCTGGCCCCCGGACGCTCCGTCGAGGTCCGGGTCCCCCCGTACGCCGCGGTGCAGTGCGTCGCAGGGCCGCACCATACCCGGGGAACACCGCCGAATGTGGTGGAGATGGACGCTCCCACCTTGATCGCTCTGGCCTCGGGCCGCCTGACCTGGGCCGCCGCATTGGACCGCGGCAGAGTCCACGCCAGCGGCCCGCGCGCGGACCTTTCCGGTCTGTTCCCGCTCCCCGGACTCTAGGCCGCGTCCGATGGACCATGGTGGATCCGCAGTGACGTCACGCGCGTCGCCTTCCGCGTCGGGACCGGGCGGGTCAGGCGCGGTCGGTGACCAGATCGGCGCTGCTCGGGTCGGCGGGGCGGGCGCAGTGCGCGGCAGTACCGGCGCCGGCCGGCCTCGACGCCGTGGCCGAGGATGCGGCACTGGCAGTGCTCGCAGATCGGCCCCATCTCGGTGATCGACCGCCCCGGCGGGCCGGGATAGAAGCGCCCACGACCGGGCAGGTGGCGGGCGGCCGACCAGAGATCGGGGGCGCCGATGGCCGCGGTGCGGGCGGCCCACTGTGCGGAAGTCGTGCGGCTGACGCCGAAGCGTTCGGCGGCCCAGCGGTCGGCCTCCTCCACGACACACCGGGCCAGGCGCACGCGTCCGGTCGGGGTCAACGGGACGTCACGGTGGGAGGCGAGGCCTCCTGGACGTCGGTGCAGATGTCGCAAATTCACACCGGAACGAGAAGGCCCTTTGTCGTTCGAGAACGGCCTGGATCACGTGCCCGAACAGCACGCCTAGGACCGGGCCTCGGCGAAGGGGAACTCCCGCTCGACGCACTGCCGCCGCGCCGCGTCATCGGGGTACACGTTCCGGTCGCCGCACTCGGCGGCCTTGGTCAGCAGGAAGAAGAGCGCCACACCGCCGATCGCCAGCGTCAAGGTGGAGCACACGACCCCCGCCACGGCGGTGCCCCGCCGCGGCCCGCGGGTCGCCGCGACGATCCCCAGCACCAGCCCCACCAGCGCCATCGGCAGGCCGAGCCCGCACAGCACCAACGCCGGCAGGCCGACGACCCCGAGCACCACCGACGCGACGGCCATGCCCCCACGCCCGGTCGAGGCGGTCGGCGGCGAGAACGTCTGGTAGCCCGGCATCGTCATCTGCGCATCCTCCCCCGGTGTCGCCCACCAGATTTCCTTTCGCGCCTCACCCCCCGCCGCCTACACCGGTAAAGGTCGTGTAAGAACTCCCTTCAAACCGGTAGATCCGCATCACGTCTGGCAGGGGCCGGCGGAGTCGTCCCGGGAGCCGCTCATCAACGGTCACCGTGCCGCCTGGTGGTGCGACGTTCGTTCGCGGTGATGGAGGCGTGGGGCACGAGTGCAGTGGCACCCGGAACTTGCAGAAGCGGCCGGTCTCCGCGATGACGGTCGTGCCTGAGGTCTTCGTTGAAGACCCGACTCGCGGAGATCCCTCTCTCGATCTGAAACATGTGGCGGATTGGGCGAATTGTCGTCCGAATTATTACCTGCGAGTTAGATCCTTGTGTCGCTGAATCGAGCCTCCTCGCTGAAGCGTCTGAAGAGATGTCTCAAGAGACGTCTCGAGAGATGTTCTCGAGGGACGGTCAGTGCGGCGGAGGGACGATGGCGCAGGCAACCGGACACCCGTCGGCAGATCAGCGCCGCCGGCAGGACGAGGACGACCAGGAGTCCTTCGAAGCTTATGCGTGGCGCGTCAATCAGGCGCTGCATGATTGGACCGCGAAGGTGGACGCGAAGGCGTCCGTGATCCTCGCGATCGAAACCGCGATCCTGAGCATGATCGTCGCTTTCGTGCGGACCGGAAAGCGGATCCAGCAGCTCACGCCCCTGGAGACGTGGACCTTCCGTGTCGGGGTCGCGCTCGTGGCGTGCGCGATCGTGCTGGCGGGAGCGGCGGTGTTCCCGCAGCTCAACCGCCGGGAGGCCAAGCGGAACTGGCGTCGCAGCTACGTCTACTTCGGGCATCCGCGGCGCTGGCGTCCGGCCGAGCTGGTCGACGCGCTCGAAAGCGGCAACGAGCAGCGTCACAAGATCGTGTTGGGCACGCAGCTGATCGCGCTGTCGAAAATCATCTGGCGCGAGCACTCGTTCCTGCAGTGCTCCATGAGCCTGGTGGCCATCGGCAACATCGCGATCTGGGTGCCGCTGCTCATCAGCTGAAATGCGTGCCGGGTGACCGGGATTTGTGTCCGGCGACACAAATCCAGGTGATGTCGATGCTCTAGGTAGTGGCCGATGCGGAGGCGCGTTGAGTGATCCGCCGAGCGCGAATTTGAAGCATTCGCGGGGTTCGCTGCTGGGCGTTGCCTGCGTGAGTCTCTGAGTGAGTGACGGAGGTGAAACGTAGACGGCCATCTACCGTCACCAGAGGAGCTGACGGCCATGCTTCAGGCCGCACCGACGCCCCTCGGGGACACGAAAGGCGACGCCGACGCCGTCCGGCTGGCACTACCGTTCGTGGTCGGGAGGCCCGGGGGAAACTGACGCCAATCAATTAGGGCTCGCGGCCGGGGCCGCCCACGGACCGCGTAGTCGGCGGCGACCTTGGGCGGCACCCAGTGCAGGTCCCGGGACGGCTGATCGATCACCTCGAATGGGAACGGCGCCCGCCATGCGTCGGGCCGAACAGCGCCATGACGCTCAGTCCAACCAGAGACGCCGAACGTTCATCACATCCAATGGTTTCCTTTGGAGGGCGGGACGAGGAGGAACGTTGCCAGCGGTATGGCGGGTCGCCGGTTTCGAGGAACTGCGTGAGCTGGGCGCAGGGGCTCAGGGCCGGGTGGTGCTGGCGCGGCACGAGGAGTCGGGCACCCCTGTCGCGATCAAGTATGTGTCCGCGGACGCCGAGCAGAGGGAGCTGCTGCGTCGTGAGGCGGTGCTGCTCGGGCGGGTGGACGATCCTCATGTCGCGCGGCTGTATCGGCTGGTGGAGAGCGAATACGGCGCGGCGCTCGTCATGGAGGCCATCGACGGGGTTTCCCTTAAGCGGGTGCTGGAGCACCACGGCGCGCTCGAGCCGGAGGCGGCGCTGCTGGTGATGAAGGGCTCGCTGCTCGGGTTGGCCGCCGCGCATCGCGTCGGTGTAGTGCACCGGGACTACAAGCCCTCCAACGTCGTGGTGCGCTCCGACGGGCTGAGCAAGCTGATCGATTTCGGTATCGCGGTCGTTGCGGGGCAAGGGGGCAGGTCGGGCACGCCCGCCTATATGGCGCCGGAGCAGTGGCGGGGCGAACCGGCCGTCCCGGCCACCGACGTCTACGCCGCCACCTGCGTGTTCTTCGAGTGTTTGACCGGGCGGCGTCCGTTCGTCGGCGACTCGGCCGAGGCGCTGCGCGAGGCCCATCTGCATGCGCCTCCGCCCGTGGAGGAGGCCCCCGAGGCGGTCCGCTCGCTGCTGTCTCGCGGCATGGCCAAGTCCGCCGAGGAGCGTCCTGGGGAGGTCGCGGAGTTCGTCCGTGAGGTCGAGGCCGCGGCCTCTGCTGCGTACGGGCCGGACTGGGAGTCCCGGGCCGTCCGCGCCCTGGCGGGCGCGGCCGCCGCGCTGGCGTCCTTGTTCCCTCTGGCCGCCTTGTTCTCCGGCGGCGGCTCCGGGGGCGCGGCGATCTCGGGCGCAGCCGGAGCAGCCGGCGAGACCGCCGCGGCCGGCGGCACCGGTGGGGCGGCTGCGAGCGGTGGAGCGACGGCCGCGGCCGGGGCCGCAGGGG